>NZ_JBEOTA010000015.1:0-236175 GCF_040303265.1 Streptomyces sp. NPDC096040 | reverse complement strand
TGCGTTTCCGACTCTATCAGACCGTTTTCCGATCCGATTTCCTCGGTGCTTTCCAGGTTCCCGCTCTCGCGTTTCCCTTTCCGGCGGCTCCGACTCTATCAGATCCTTTCGGCGTCTGATTCCCCGTCAGAGGGGGTTGTCTTCACGGCTGTTGGGCCGTTCCGACGTCTCAAACCTTAGCGGATCCGCTCCGCGATGCCCAATCGAGCCTTGCGGTTCGGCCGGACAGCACAGAGACCCGAAATCGAATTGAATTCGGGGACGCCGAAATCAACCCGGTCGGGAGATCGTACTGATGGTTTGAATGCCGCTCATGCGGCGGAGGTGCTGTCGCAGAACCGTTACGGCTCCGCGGCAACCCGAAGAACTTTACGGGTCGGGCAGGGGGGTGTCAAGTGGCCCCTGTCAAGATCTTTTCTCAGCCCCCGTGACCTGCGTCAGTCCAGGTCGGTGAGCCGACCGCCGGCGTCGGGCTGGGCGTGCTCCACGCGGCGTAGCAGCCTGGTGAGGACCTCGCCGAGCACGGCGCGCTCCCCCGGGGAGAGGTCCTGGAGGAGATCCTCCTCGAAGACGGAGGCAAGGCGCATGGCCTCCAGCCACTTCTCGCGGCCCTCGGTGGTCAGCTCGACGATCACCCGTACGCGGTTGGACTCGTCCCGCTCCCGGGTGACGAGACCTTCGGCGACCATCCGGTCGATGCGGTGGGTCATCGCGGCCGGGGTGAGACCGAGCCGCTTGGCGAGGTCGCTGGGACCCAAGCGGTAGGGGACGCCGGAGAGGACGAGGGCCTTGAGGACCTCCCACTCGGCGTTGCTGATGCCGAGGGCCGCGGTCTGGCGGCCGTAGGCGACGTTCATCCGGCGGTTGAGCCGGGACAGCGCCGAGACCACCTTCTCGACCTGGGGGTCGAGGTCCTGGAATTCGCGCTGGTAGGCGGCGATCTGCTCGTCGAGTGTCGGCTCGCCGGCGCCGGGGGTGTCGGCCATCCCCGAAGTATCGCACGAACGAGCTTGGCGTTGAAGTCCTTCACCATGTAGTCTTTAGCTTCGAACTTTAGCTTCTAAGTCTTCAGACCTCAGCAGTCCGCTGACTTAACGACCTGAGAGAGGTGAACGTGACCAGGGCGATGGGCGCAGCGATGCGCCGGATCCACGTGGGGAACGCACTCAGCGCGTTCGGGCTCGGCTTCACCGTCCCCTACCTGTACGTCTATGTGGCGCAGGTACGAGGGCTCGGTGCCATGACAGCGGGCTTCGTGCTCGCTGTCTTCGCCGTGGCCGCGCTGATCGTCCTGCCGTTCGCCGGCAGGGCGATCGTGCGGGGCGGCCCGCTGCCGGTCCTTCTCACCGCCTTGGTCATGGCCTCGATAGGGGCGCTGAGCCTGGGCCTGGCGGGCCATGCGGCGACCGTGCTGGCCGCGGCCGCGCTGCTCGGGGCCGGGCAGGCGGTGATGCAGCCGGCGCTGGCGACGATGATCGTGGACTGCTCGACGGCGGAGACCCGGTCGCGGGCGTTCGCGACGCAGTTCTTCCTGCAGAACCTGGGGCTGGGTGTCGGTGGCCTCATCGGCGGCCATCTGGTCGACACGACCCGGGTCTCCTCCTTCACGCTCCTGTTCGCGATCGAGGCGGCGATGTTCCTGCTGCTGGTCGTGGTGATGTCGACGGTACGGATGCCGCACGCGCCGCGGATCGCGGGCGCTCCGGCCGCTGCCGCCAAGCGCGGCTGGAAGCAGTTGCTCGGGAACCGGGCGATGGTGCAGCTGTGCGTGCTGGGCTTTGTGCTGTTCTTCGCGTGCTACGGACAGTTCGAGTCCGGGCTGAGCGCGTACGGCGTCGAGGCGGCGGGGATATCGACGTCCGCGCTGGGGACCGCGCTGGCCGCGAACACGCTGATGATCGTGGTCGCCCAGTTCGCCGTGCTCAAGTTCGTCGAGCGTCGGCGGCGGTCCCGGGTGATCGCGGGGGTCGGGCTGATCTGGGCCGTGGCGTGGGTCGCGGCGGGGTACGCGGGGCTGGGACACGGCAGCCAGGAGATGGCGACGGCCGCATTCGTGTCGACGTACGCGCTGTTCGGGCTGGGTGAGGCGATGCTGTCGCCGACGGTCGCTCCGCTGGTGGCGGATCTTGCGCCCACGGGGATGGCCGGGCAGTACAACTCGGCGTTCGCGCTGGTCAAGCAGCTGGCGCTGGCGGTCGGACCGGCGGTGGGTGGTCCGATGGGGGCCTCGCTGCATGCACCGTACGTCGTGACGTTCCTGCTGTTCTCGCTGGGGATCAGTGTGCTGGCGGTCCGGCTCGGACAGCGGCTGACCACCGCCCAGGACCAGCCGTGGCTCGCCTCGAAGAGTGTGGTCGTGGCGAGGGGTGGAGCTGCTGCGGAGTCCGTGTCCGCGTAGGGGTGGGCTGAGGGCGGCGTTTTCGCTCGCCCGCGTTGGCGGGGTCCCGCCTGCGCCCACCCGAGCCGCCCCAGCGGCACGACTGCCCGCAGCCAAATAGCCGGCGGGAGTGCAGCGCCCGTTTAGGGGCGCGGGGAAGTGCGCGATCAGCCCCCACCACCCGCGGCCGACGTACTACCCGGCCCTACCCCCTACCCCTTCGGCAGCACGAACTCGCACCACACCGCCTTCCCGCCCCCCGGTGTCCTTCTCGACCCCCACCCCGAAGCGATCGTCGCCACGATCGCGATACCCCGGCCCGACTCGTCGCCCGGTTCCGCGCGGCGCCTCCTCGGCAGGTGGTCGTCGCCGTCGGTCACCTCGATGATCAGGCGGCGGTCGGTGCGGCGGAGCCGCAGTCGCATGGGTGGGGTGCCGTGCTGGAGGGAGTTGGCGACCAGCTCGCTCGCGGCGAGGACGCCCAGGTCGTGGAGTTCGGCCGGGAAGCGCCAGCTGGTGAGCACGCCGGAGGCGAACGCACGCGCGCGTGGCGCCGCTTCGACGCCGCCGAGGAGTTCCAGCGCCGCGTTGCGGAACAGCTCGCCGTCCGGGCCCGTGCGGGCCGGGTGCTGGAGGACCAGGACGGCGACATCGTCGTCGTGGTCGGCCGTGACGCCGGCCGAGCGGACCAGGCGGTCGCAGACGACCTGCGGAGTGCCGGTGGCTCCCGCCAGCGCGCGCTCGAGCGCCGCGATGCCCTCGTCCAGGTCCTCGTTACGGCGTTCCACCAGGCCGTCCGTGTAGAGGACGGCCGTGGAGCCGGGGCCCAGCGGTACCGAGCCCGACGTGTGGATCCAGCCGCCCGTGCCGAGCGGGGGGCCGTTCGGCTCGTCGGTGCGGACCACGGTGCCGTTCTCGTCGCGGACCAGGATCGGCAGATGGCCGGCCGAGGCGTACACCAGCCGGCCCTCGTTCGGGTCGTGGACGGCGTAGGCGCAGGTGGCGATCTGGTTGGCGTCGATCTCGGTGGCGAGGCCGTCGAGGAGCTGGAGGACCTCGTGCGGGGGGAGGTCCAGGCGGGCGTAGGCGCGGACCGCCGTACGGAGCTGGCCCATGACGGCCGCCGCGCGGACGCCCCGGCCCATCACGTCGCCGATGACGAGGGCGGTGCGGCCGCCGCCGAGGGTGATGACGTCGTACCAGTCGCCGCCGACCGCGGCCTCGGTGCCGCCGGGCTGGTAGGTGGCGGCGATCCGTAGATCGTCCGGTTGTTCGAGTTCCTGCGGGAGGAGGCTGCGCTGGAGGGTCACGGCCGTCTCGCGCTGGCGGCGCTCGCTGGCGCGCAGGCGCTCGGCCGCCTCGGCGTGGTCGGTGACGTCGGTGGCGAAGAGGAGGACGCCGCCGTCGTGGTCGCCGTTCTCGGCGACGGGTGTGCAGGTGAACGTGTAGGTGCGGCCGTCGAGCGCCTTGCGTGACTTCAACGTGCGGGGCTTGCCGCTGCGCAGGACCTGGTCGAGGAGGGGGAGGAGGCCGAGTTCGGCCAGTTCGGGCAGGGCCTCGCGGGCGGGGGCGCCCGGGGGTCGTACGCCGAAGGCCGTCGTATAGGCGTCGTTGACGTACGCGAGGCGGTGGTCGGAGCCGTGGACGAGGGCTACCAGGGCTGGGACGTGGTCCAGGACGTCACGGGCGGGCAGCTCGTCGACGGCGGGCACACAGAGCGAGTCGTCGGTCAGTTGTTCGACGCGGGCGGCGGGCACGGAGCCTTCCCCCCGTCGGTCCGGGGGGACCGCGTGCTCGGTCCGCGCTGCGGCGCGGCGCTGCGTTCCGGGGAGCCGGGCGCTCCAGCGCGTGAAGTTCACGAATCCTTGCCTCGTGTCGTCGTCTCCGGCCGGCTACGGGAGCGGCCGGGAGCGGGGGAAGTCCCCCGGTGCAGTTCTGGGGAGAAGCCTTGTGCTCGGTCGGGGGGCAGTCTGGCAGGGTGGCCGTCGGCGGCGACATTCGTCAGACGCCGGGGCGGGCCGTGGAGTTCCTGAGTTCCGTCAGGACGACCCGTTCGAGTCGTCGGAGGGACTCTGAGGAGGCTTTCCACCGGCCGCGAGTTCGAACTCCGCTCGGGGATGTTCGAGTGATCCGAGCGAGACGATCTCCCGTTTGAAGAGTCCGGAGAGGGTCCATTCGGCGAGCACACGGGCCTTGCGGTTGAAGGTGGGCACCCTGCTCAGGTGGTAGACGCGGTGCATGAACCAGGCAGGGTAGCCCTTCAGCCTGCGCCCGTAGGCCTGGGCGACACCCTTGTGCAGTCCGAGGGAGGCGACGGAGCCGACGTAGGCGTGGGCGTAGGTGTCGAGGGGTTCGCCGCGCAGCGCGTGGACGATGTTGTCGCCGAGAACCCTGGCCTGACGGACCGCGTGCTGTGCGTTGGGGGCGGTCTCGGTGCCGGGTTCGGCGGCGGTGACGTCGGGAACGGCGGCGGCGTCGCCCGCGGCCCAAGCGTGGTCGACGCCGTCGATGGTCAGCTCGGCGGTGCATTTCAGCCGCCCGCGCGGGGTGAGCGGAAGGTCGGTGGCGGCGAGCACGGGGTGCGGTTTGACGCCGGCCGTCCACACGAGCGTACGAGCGGGAAAGCGCTGGCCGTCGCTGAGGACCGCGATGCGGTCGGCGCAGGATTCCAGGCGGGTGTCGAGCAGCACCTGGATGTTGCGGTGGCGCAGTTCGGTGACGGTGTAGCGGCCCATCTCGGGGCCGACCTCCGGGAGGATCCGGTCGGTGGCCTCGACGAGGATCCACTTCATGTCCTCGGGCTGGACGTTGTGGTAGTACCGCGTGGCGTAGCGGGCCATGTCCTCCAGTTCGCCGAGGGCCTCCACGCCCGCGTAGCCGCCGCCGACGAAGACGAAGGTGAGGGCCGCGTCGCGGATCGCGGGGTCGCGGGTGGAGGAGGCGATGTCCATCTGCTCGATGACGTGGTTGCGCAGGCCGATGGCCTCCTCGACGGTCTTGAAGCCGATGCCGTGCTCGGCGAGACCGGGGATGGGCAGCGTGCGCGCGATCGAGCCGGGGGCGAGGACGAGTTCGTCGTACTCGAGGAAGGTGGCGCCTTTTCGCTCCTCGGCGGTGGCGAGGGTGGCGAGTTCGGCGGTGCGCTTGGCGTGGTCGATGGACGTCACCTCGCCGATGACGACATGGCACCGGTCCAGAACGCGGCGCAGGGGTACGACGACATGACGAGGGGAAATCGAACCCGCGGCCGCTTCGGGAAGGAACGGCTGGTACGTCATGTAGGGATCGGGAGTGACGACAGTGATGTCGACCTCGCCTCGCCTGAGCTCCCGCTTCAGCCTGCGTTGCAGTCGCAGGGCCGTGTACATCCCGACGTAGCCGCCGCCGACAACGAGAATGCGCGCACGTTCCTTCACCATCCCATGACGCACCCGTGACTGTTGTTTGTCCACAGCCCCGGCAATTTGTGTGACCGGCGGGCGGCTGTGCGGGGCACTGGGCGCGCGGCCTGGGGCGGACGAAAGGGGCCAGGTCAGCGGGGGCGGGCGAGGCGGCGCGAAGGCAACGAATCGGGAGGTAAGCGACCCGTACTCCGATCGGGGGGCGCACCGTGCGGAACGTCCCCCTTCTGAATTGACAGCCTCTCAACTATGTTCGTGTGTCGACGGGGTGTGGGGGATGTGGTCGAACGGTCCGCGACGGGCGGTCCGCCCGGCCGACGGTCCATGGACCGGCCGCGGTTCCGCTCGCTCCGGCCTTCAGTGCGGGGAGAGTCTCCGGGGGGAGACATCATTAACCGGGGGAACACAGATGCATATTCAGGACACACATTGGTCATCGGCCTCCGCCCTCGCGACGGGCGGCGCAACGGTGAGCGCGGCGACGGGCAACGGACGCGGCGACGGGCCGCGTACGACGCCGCTGCGGGTGGACGCACAGCGCAATCTGGAGCACGTACTGCGCGCGGCGCGCGAGGTCTTCGGCGAGCTGGGTTACGGCGCGCCGATGGAGGACGTGGCGCGCCGGGCGCGGGTCGGGGTCGGCACCGTGTACCGGCGCTTCCCGAGCAAGGACGTGCTGGTCCGGCGGATAGCCGAGGAGGAGACCTCCCGGCTGACCGACCAGGCGCGGTCCGCGCTCGGGCAGGAGGACGAGCCGTGGTCGGCGCTGTCGCGCTTCCTGCGGACCTCGGTGGCGTCGGGGGCGGGCCGGTTGCTGCCGCCGCAGGTGCTGCGCGTCGGGGTGCCGGAGGAGGTCGGCGGTTCCGGGGCCGGGGCCGAGGAGGCTCGGGTGCCGCAGCAGCGGACGCAGCCGGGTGCCGGTGAGTTGCGGCTGGTTCCGGAGGAGCGGGAGCCGGTGGCCGGCGCCGAGGACGACGCGGGAGCCGCCGCACTGCTCGAGGTTGTCGGACGGCTGGTGGAACGGGCCCGCACGGCCGGTGAGTTGCGGGCGGACGTCTCGGTGGCCGACGTGCTGCTGGTGATCGCCACGGCGGCGCCCTCGCTGCCGGATCCGGCACAGCAGGCTGCGGCTTCGTCGCGGTTGCTGGACATCCTGCTGGAGGGGCTGCGTTCCCGGCCGGCGTGAACTCTGAGTCATCGCCACCCGCACCAACCGCGCGCCTTTCGTGGTCGGGTGCGGGTGGACCCACCCGTTGATGTTTCCCCTTCCGGGTGATCATCAGTGCACCGCACCGACAAGTGCGCTCGGACGAGTGGTACGTCCGTCGCTCGGGGGCCTGAACAAAAGCCAATGTGGCAGTCTGACCCGGTGATCCGGTCGGGTTGGGCAGGCATCTGGGGCGTTCCGCGATGAGCGATGACGGGTGGGACGAGTCCGCCGGTGAGTCCGCCGGCGAGGGAACGACCTGGCCGCAGGTGCCCAGTCAGGGCGGGCGGGCCGGTGTACCACCCGTCGGCGAACCGCCGGAAGGGAACGTTCCGGCACAGCGGAGCGGGAGCCTGCTGCCACCGCCCCGGGAGCTGCCGCCCGCAGACAGCCAGTTGATCGAGCGGATGCGAAGCGGCGACGACTCGGCGTACGAGGAGTTGTACCGGCGGCACGCGGACGCGGTACGGCGGTATGCGCGGACCTGCTGCCGGGACGGGCACACCGCGGACGACCTGACCGCCGAGGTGTTCGCCCGGATGCTGCAGGCGGTGCGCGGTGGGGCCGGGCCCGAGTACGCCGTGCGCGCCTATCTGCTCACCTCCGTACGGCGGGTCGCCGCGCAGTGGGTGAGGTCGGCCCGGCGCGAGCAACTGGTCGGCGACTTCGCGGTGTTCGCGGCGCAGGCCTCGCACGCCTCCGAGGCCGCCGACGATGACACATTGGACCTCGGTGCCGATGTGCGCGCGATGCGCGTTGCCGAGCAGTCGATGGCGATGCAGGCGTTCCGTTCGCTGCCCGAGCGCTGGCAGGCCGTGCTGTGGCACACCGAGGTCGAGGACGAGTCGCCGAGCGAGGTGGCCACCCTGTTCGGGCTGGACGCCAACGGCACGCGTGTCCTTGCCAGCCGGGCCCGTGAGGGGCTGAAGCAGGCCTACCTCCAGGCCCATGTGAGCGCCTCCCTCATCGACGACGAGGAGTGCGCCCGCTACGCCGACCAGCTCGGCGGCTACGCCCGCCGCAAGCTGCGCATCCGCGCGGAGCGGGGGCTGCGCAAGCATCTGGAGGAGTGCGCCAAGTGCCGGCTGGCCGCGGCCCAGATCGAGGAGGTCGCCGCCGGTATCCCGGCCGTCGTACCGGTCGCGGTCATCGGCTGGTTCGGGGCCGCCGGGTACGCCAAGGCGCTCGGGATCGTCGCCGGCGGTGCCGGAGTGGGGGCCGCGGGCGCGGCCGCCGCGGCGGGTGGTTCGTCCGGCGGGGCGGGCGGCGGTGCCGGTGGTGCCGCGGCCTCGGAGGGGCTGGGGGCGCCGGTGAAGGCGGGGATCGCGGCCGGAGTGCTCGCGGCGGCGGCCGCCGCGCTGGCCCTCGCCCTGGTGAACGACAGCCACCCGGCCAAGGAGGTCGCCCGCCCCACCCCGTCCGCGCCGGTCATCGAGCCCGAGACGCCGGCCCCCGCCCCGCCGAAGAGGAAGCCGGAACCCGAGCCGGTCGTCCTCGCCCCGGAGCCGACCCCGAGACCCACCCCGACCGCGACTCCGACGCCCGCCCCGAGCCCCAGGCCGAAGCCGACCCCCACTCCGAAGCCCACCCCGGCCCCGAAGCCGACCCCCACCCCGACGCCCACTCCGCCGCCCGCTCCGGTCGTCTACCAGTGGAGTGAGCTGCGCTTCGACATCACCGGCGACGGCACCCGGCCCGAGATGCGGCTCGGCGAGAGCAGCTGGGTGTGGCAGCGGTACTGGGTGACGGTCGCCGGCGAGCAGTACGCGAACGGCGTCACCGTGCACGGCCGGTCCTCCGTCACCATCGACCTCAACCGCGAGTGCACCGCCTACGACGCGATGGCCGGCGTCGACGACATGACGCTCGGCCTCGGCAAGGTCGCCTTCGCCGTCTACGCGGACGGGGAGCGGCTGTGGCGGTCCGGGACGGTCGAGGGCGGGCAGGCCGCCGTACCCGTCCATGTGAACCTCGCCGGGCACCGGACCGTGCGGCTGGTGGCCGAACCGCAGACCGGTCTCGACCCGGTGGCGCTCGCCGACTGGGCCGACGCGAGGTTCACCTGCCGGTAACGGTGCCGGTGTCCATCGGCGTCCTGCTCAGTTCGCGCAGGACGTCCTCCTCGGTGAGGGACGCACCGAGCGAGCGCTCGGCCGCGTAGCGCTCCGGGGTCAGCACCGCGCGGGCCGCCGCGTCGATCTCCCCGGCGCGTGCGCCCTCCGGCTCGGGGCGGACGCCGCCCGCCCGCCAGTGGTCGGTGGCGGCGAACAGCCGTACCGCGCCCGCCAGATCGCCGAGCCGGGCCAACAGGTCGGCGCCGACGTCCACCAGCGCCGCCGTGATCACCTCGGCGCACCGGGACTCCATCGCCTCGCGCAGCCCCCCGGCCACGATCGGCAGCCCCTGCCGCGGGCCGTGCTCCATCGCCGCGATCAGGGCCTCGACCGCGCGGAATCCCGCCATGAACTGCGGTGGCGGGGTACCGCCCAGCGTCGCAGCGCGGGCGGCCTCGCAGAACTCGCGCGCCCGGGCCAGGTCCCCCTCGTGCTGAGCCATGTGCGCCCGCAGCAGCGCCACGAACGCCTGCGACTCCGCCACCCCGTACCGGTCGGAGGCCTCGCTCGCCTGGTCCAGGGTGGCCCGGGCGGTCGCCCGGTCGCCCGTGCGGTAGGCGATCTCGGCGAGCCGCGCGATCAGGAACGGCGTCTCGGCGTACGCGCCGACCTCGTGGGCCTGTCGCAGCGCCTCGTCGTACTCGGCCTCCGCCTCCGCGAACAGGCCGCGCGCCATGGCCGCCTCGCCGGCCGCGCTGCACACCTGCGCCCGCATCCAGCGGTCCCCGACCCGCCTGCTGAGGATCCGCAGCTCCGCGAGGTCCTCGTCGACGCCCCGCAGATTGCCGGGCGAGTCGACCATGACATGGGCGCGGTACATCAGGGCGACGCCGGTCTCCCAGTCGCCGCCGTACATCCGGCAGTTGGCGACGACGGCGGCCATGTCCGGGCCGACGTCCGCCGAGCCGCCCAGGAACCAGGCGGTCAGCGGCCAGATGATGCCGGGCAGCCGGGCCGCCCGGGGACCGCCCGCCTCAAAGGCGCCCCGGACCAACGCGACGTACTTCGGGGCCCGCTCGTCCGCCACCAGGCCGGCCGGGGAGGACTCGGACGCCAGGAACAGGTCGAACATCCGCAGGTCCATGCGCAGCTCGTACAGCGGATGCCCGGCCTCGCCGTCCGGAGCGGCCAGCAGCGCGCCCACCGGGTCCGCCGCGTCGGCCAGCGCACGCAGTTCCTCCGGGCCGGCGCCGTCCGGCAGGGCGTCCCGCGCGACGCCCAGGCGTAGCACCGCGCCCGTCCAGGCCATGGCCTCCGGGCGGTAGTTCCGCAGCCACCAGAACCAGCTGACGGCGAGGACGATCCGGCCCGCCAGCACCTCGTCGCCCGCGCACACCGCGCGGTCGAGGGCGGCGCGGATGTTGTCGAGGTCGGCCTCCAGGCGGCGGATCCACGACAGCTGCTCACCGGACCGCAGCTTCGGCTCCGCCTCCTCCACCAGCGCGCGCACCCAGGTGCCGTGCCGGCGCTCGGCCGCCGCGCGCAGCCCCGGGACCTCGGCGGCACGCTCGACGGCGTACTCGTGGATGGTCTCCAGCATGCGGTAGCGCATACCGCCGGTGCAGTCCGGGATGTCCGGGGTGGCGACGATCAGGGACTTGTCGACGAGCGTGCCGATGAGGTCGGCGACGGGACCGGTGCACACGGCCTCGGCCGCCGTGAGGTCCCAGCCGCCGGCGAAGACGGACACCTCGCGCAGGACCGTGCGCTCCCCTTCGTCGAGCAAGTCCCAGGACCAGTCGACGACCGCGCGCAGGGTCTGCTGGCGGGGCAGGACCGTGCGGCTGCCGGAGGTGAGCAGACGGAAGCGGTCGTCGAGCCGGTCGGCGATCTGCCGGGGTGTCAGCAGCCGCAGCCGGGCCGCCGCGAGCTCGATGGCCAGCGGCAGTCCGTCCAGGCGGCGGCAGATCTCGTCGACCGCCGTCCGGTCGCCCGGCGCGCCACGGGCGTCGGGGCGGACGGTGGCGGCGCGCTCCTCGAAGAGCCGGTGCGCCTGCTCGGGGACGAGGGGCTCGACCGGGCGCACCGACTCACCTGGGACGCCCAGGGGTTCACGACTGGTGGCCAGGATCGTGAGCCCCGGGCAGCGGGTGAGCAGGGTCTCGGCGAGGGCGGCCGCCGCTTCGATGACATGTTCGCAGTTGTCAAGGATCAGGAGTTGGCTGCGCCGTGCGCAGTACTCGACGAGCAGGGCCGTGGGGTCGGCCTGCGGGGTCGCCAGCTCGTTGGTCATGAGCACGGTCTCGCGCAGACCGAGCGCGCTGACCACCGCGCCTGGCACCGCCTCCGGCCGGTCGAGCGGGGCGAGCTCGACGAGCCATGCCTGCGGGAGCCCGGCGGCGGCCTCCTCGGCGAGACGGGTCTTTCCGGAGCCGCCCGGTCCGGTGAGGGTGACGAGGCGGGCCCTGTGCAATTCGGAACGAACCGCGTCGAGTTCGGGTTCCCGGCCCACGAAAGAGGTAAGCCGTGGACGCAGGTTGCCGGTGCGGGGCGGGGGTGTGCCCAGCGGGGTTGCCTCCTGTCTCAGCAACGACGCGTGCAGGGCCTGGAGTTCCGGGCCGGGGTCGGTGCCGAGGCCTTCGGCGAGGGTGCGGCGGGCGGTCTCGTACGCGGCGAGGGCGTCCGCCGGGCGGCCGGTGTCGCGCAGGGCGCGGATGAGGAGAGCGTGCAGCGGTTCGTCGTACGGGTGCGCCGTGGCCAGCTCGGTCAGCTCCGGTACGACGTCGGAGGCGCGGCCGAGGCGGAGGGCGGCGTCGGCGCGGGTGCGGGCGGCCTCCAGCCGGAGCGCCTCGGGGCGGGCGGCGGCCGTCACGCGGTCGGGGAGGTCGGCGAGGGCGGGGCCGCGCCACAGGGCGAGGGCATCGGTGAGGACGCGGTGGGCTGTCGCCGGGTCGGCGGCGGCGAGGGCGGCCGCGCCGTCGCGTGCCCGCCGTTCGAAGAGGTGGAGGTCGATGTCGTCCTTGGCAGCGGCCAGGCGGTAGCCGCCGGGGGTGGAGACGACGGTGTCCTTGCCGAGGGCACGGCGAAGCCGGCCGACGAGGGCCTGGAGGGCGGCCGGGGCGTCCTGCGGCGGGTTGTCGTCCGCCGCCCAGACCTCCTCGATGAGGGTCTCGGGGGTGAGGGTGCGACCGGGGTGCAGTGCGAGGGCGGTGAGCAGCGCGCGGAGGCGGGGGCCGCCGATGGGTACGGGGGTGCCCTGGTCATCGGTCGCTTGGGTCACACCCAGAATTCGGTACCGCACCGGGTCATTGTCGCCGGGGAGCGGTGGCGTGGCACCGGGATTTCGGGAGCGGGGCTGGAAGGCTGCCCGGGGCGGGGGGTGTCGCTTACCAGCGCCGGCAGGGTGCCGCCGCGCCCCGTGAGGGGCGCGGGGCCGCGTTGGGTGAGCGGCTACCGCCGCGTGGGCGCGACCAGCCCCCACACACCCGCACACGACACCCGACCGGCAGCACGACGGCGGGCCCCGGACGGTTGGTCACGCCCCCGAAGCCAGCGCCCCCCTCATCGGACGTATCCCCGCAGGGACCGCACGTGCGCGTGCCGGTGTCCCCGTCCAGCAGGTGCCCCGGCGGGACAGGAGGCGGCGTAGCCACAGTTCCAGGGCGACCAGGTCGGCCAGGCCGTCCAGGGGGAGAGGTTCACCCGCCGCCGCGGCGCGCAGCGCCTTGCGGACCACCCTCGCCTCCACCAGGCCCGCCTGCGCCAGCAGCGGCGTCGAGAAGAGGGCGATCAGGTCGTCGGCCGCCACGCGCAGCCCCGTGCGGGTGGCGGCCGCGGAGGAGGCGTGGGAGGGGGCGCCCCAGCCCGGGGGGAGGTCGGCGACGCCGGCGCCCTCCAGAACCGTACGGAGGATGGCGGCGCGGGCCCCGGGCTGGACGCGCAGCGCTTCGGGAAGGGCGCGGCAGGCGCGGACCACCTGGTTGTCGAGGAAGGGGGCGTGCAGGCGCTGGGAGCGGATTTCCGCGGCCTGTTCCAGGACGCGGATGTCGGCCGCGTGGCGGGCCAGCACCGCACGCGCGCGATAGTCTCCGGGACGCTGGCCGGGGCCGACCCCGGAGCGGTTCGCCGCCCCCTGGAGCAGAACCGATACTTCAGCCAGTGCCTCGCCCGTCAGCCAGCGCGCCGCCGGGCCGGGTCTCGCCCAGGTGAGCGCGGCGAGGGACGCGCCCACCGCGCCTCCCGGTTCGTCGAAGCGGCGCCGCAGCAGGCGCTCGGCGAGGGTCTCGACGCCCGCGCCGTACGGCGTTCGCGCCAGCCGGCGCGCCGCGCTGTACACGCGCGCGGGGACCATCACCGAGCCGTCGGCCCTGGCGAGCGCGGCGACCGGGCGGACGAGGTGCCGGCGCTTGCGGTCCATCAGCAGGTCTGCGAGGCGCGCGGGGTGCGCGTCCAGGACCTGGCGGGCGCCGTAGCCGGTGAAGTGGTCGGCGCTGCCGGCGGCCAGGCGGGCGCGGTGTCTGGCGGCCTGGACGAGGGACGGCCCCGGTTCGTCGGTCAGCGGGCCCTCCAGGTCGGCGTACGGCAGCATGTCCTCGCCGCCGGCCACCACCACGTGGTGCAGCCGCGGGTTGGCCGCCAGGGTTCCCGCGCGTTCCAGTTCCGCCTCGCGGCCGCCCACCGTGAGGTCGTTGAAGGTGACCGCGAGGAGACGCTCGCCGGCGCCCGTGCCGTGGCCCAGGACCGTGCCGGGCATGCCGGGCAGGCCTGCGGCCAGCAGGGCGAGGGTGCCGGAGGCCGGGCCGCCGGAGAGGTCGGCGCCGATGCCCGGGACCGGCATCCCGCGCGCCGCGCGCCGCTCGGCGGGGCCCATGCCGGGCACCGGACCCGGGTCGATGTCCGGGACGTGCCGGGGCGCCGACAGCCGCGCGCGTACGGCTTCTACGAGCGCGTCCCGTACGGCGTCCACCGCACGGTCCGGGTCGGCGGAGGGTGCCGCGACCGCGAGCGAGGCGACCTGCTCGTAGCCGGCGATCTCGCGCGCCCCGGTGCGCAGGATCAGCGCATGCCCCGGCGGAATGCGCCGTACGCCCTCGTACGGGGTCGAGTCGTGGACCGCGGCCGGTACCTCGGGGGCGGCCAGGAGCGCGGCGAGGTGGCCGTAGTCGAGGTTGGCCTCGATCAGGTCGGCGAGCGGCAGCGCGGCCGTGGCGTAGGCCGTACCGCCTGCCCAGGGGGTGTGGAAGACCGGGCGGGCGCCCGCGAGGTCGCCGCAGACGGTGACCCGGCGGCCGACCTGGACGACGGCGGTGTAGCTGCCGGGCCAGGCGGTCAGATGCCGGAGTGCGCCCCCGCGCGCCGTGAAGAGGCCGAGGCGCAGCTCCTCGTCGGTGGCGCCGCAGGTGCCGAGGACGGCGATACGGTTCTGGGCGTCGGCCCTGATGACGCGTACCTCGTCGGGCCGCCAGTCGCCGACGGCCCAGAGCGGGTCCGGGTCGCCCCACAACAGCTGGGAGCCGACGGGGTGGACGGTCTCGCCGTCGTATCCCATGGCGCCGGCGGAGCCGATCGTGGCGGCACCGGAGGCGGTGCTGCTCCATCCCACCAACCACCGCATCGACGCCTCCACAGGCTGTGGACAACCATGCACGGTACGAACTGGATCCCCATGCTGCCATGAAGGACGCGCTCCGGAGGGGCGGTGGGGCCGCCTTTGATCCCCGGAAGACTTCCGGGAGTTGCCGCAGGACCGGGTACACCCGCGTGCCATGGAAGAGCCGCAGCAGAAGCCAACCGCCGTACGGCACCAGGTGACTGCGACGCGAATGCGCCCCCTGTACGCTCCCCCAGAACGCCCTGCGCGCCCTCAATTCCCATGGTAGGAGCGTTGATCACCCACAGAAGGCGGGGTCGATTTTCGGCCAATTCGGCGAGGTCGGCGTGGCGGTGCGCACGCTCCGTACATGCTTTGCGCACCGCCACGCGCGTGTGCTCGAACGCGCACAGTCCGGGAGGCGGGCATCGCCTCCCGGACCGGTCCGCCACCCGCGGGGATTGAGGTGGCGGTGTCCCCCAGCCCACTGGATCCAGTACAGCGGGCCGACCCACGCACAGACCATGGAACCGCTCCCCCGATGGCCGGAGAAGAGCGCACGGACGGGCGCACGGCCACACGGCGGGGGCACGAAGCGACAGGCCGTGCACGGTGCGTATATGGGCCGCACTCGCGTACGGACCACAATCCCGCCATCCGGAACAATGCCCCTTAACGCTTGGGATGCGGCGAACTACGCTGGGTTTACGAATGCCGCGTGGTTATGCCACTGCGGCAGCCGTCTGTGTCGAGGGGTGGCGCATGTCCAGGGAGCAACGCGGGCCGAACGAAAAACTCGGCACCGTTCTCGCCCTCGCGGGAATCAGCAACGCAGGACTCGCGCGACGCGTCAACGATCTTGGCGCTCAACGCGGGTTGACTCTTCGCTACGACAAGACGTCGGTGGCGCGCTGGGTGTCGAAGGGCATGGTGCCGCAGGGCGCCGCGCCGCATCTCATCGCCGCCGCGATCGGCCAGAAGCTCGGCCGCCCGGTGCCGCTCCACGAGATCGGCCTGGCGGACGCGGATCCCGCGCCCGAAGTGGGCCTCGCCTTTCCCAGGGACGTGGGACAGGCGGTGCGGTCGGCGACCGAGCTGTACCGCCTCGACCTCGCCGGCCGCCGGGCCGGCTCCGGCGGCATCTGGCAGTCGCTGGCCGGATCGTTCGCAGTGAGCGCGTACGCAACGCCCGCCTCGCGCTGGCTGATAACCCCCGCCGACAGTTCGGTCGCGCGCGAGGCGAACACCGCCGAGGCCTCCGGCGCACCGCTCAAAGTCGGCCACAGCGATGTGCAGAAGCTGCGGGAGGCCGCCGAGGACGCCAGGCGCTGGGACTCCAAGTACGGTGGCGGCGACTGGCGTTCGTCGATGGTGCCGGAGTGTTTACGAGTGGAGGCGGCACCGCTGCTGCTCGGCGCGTACTCCGACGAGGTCGGGCGGGCCCTGTTCGGGGCGAGCGCCGAACTGACGCGGCTGGCCGGGTGGATGGCCTTCGACACGGGACAGCAGGAAGCCGCGCAGCGGTACTACATCCAGGCGCTGCGGCTCGCCCGCGCGGCGGCCGATGTGCCGCTCGGCGGGTACGTCCTGGCATCGATGTCGTTGCAGGCGACGTACCGCGGGTTCGGCGACGAGGGCGTCGACCTCGCGCAGGCGGCCGTCGAACGCAACCGGGGGCTGGCCACCGCGCGCACCATGAGCTTCTTCCGGCTGGTCGAGGCACGGGCACACGCGCGTGCGAGTGACGCACAGGCGGCGGGGGCCGCGCTGAAGGCCGCGGAGGGGTGGCTGGAGCGGGCGCGCGAGGGGGACAACGATCCCTCCTGGCTCGGCTTCTACGGATACGACCGGTTCGCCGCCGACGCCGCCGAGTGCTACCGGGACCTGAAGGCGCCACGGCAGGTGCGGCGGTTCACGGAGCAGGCGCTGTCCAAGCCGACGGAGGAGTTCGTACGGTCGCACGGGCTGCGGCTGGTCGTGTCCGCCGTTGCCGAACTGGAGTCCGGGAACCTCGACGCGGCGTGCGAGCAGGGGGTGCGGGCGGTGGAGGTGGCCGGGCGGATCTCGTCGGCCCGGACGACCGAGTACGTGAAGGACCTGCTGCATCGCCTGGAGCCCTACGGGGACGAGCCGAGGGTGGTGGAGCTGCGGGAGCGGGCGCGTCCGCTGTTGATGGCCCCGGCGTGAGGTCTGACGGGGCGCTTCACCGACCCCGCGTTTGAAGTGACTGTCAGTGGCGCAGTGCACTATCGAACGTGGGAGGTGGTGCAGGTGTCTGCTGGGGTTGCTTACGACTGTGACGTGCTCGTCGTCGGGGGTGGGATCGTCGGGCTGTCCACGGCGTATGCGATCAGCCGTACCGCGCCCGGTACCCGGGTCACCGTGCTGGAGAAGGAAGCCGGACCGGCGAGGCACCAGACGGGCCGGAACAGCGGGGTCATCCACAGCGGGATCTACTACCGGCCCGGGTCGCTGAAGGCGCGGTACGCCGTCAAGGGTGCCGCCGAGATGGTCAAGTTCTGTGCGGAGTACGGCATCGCGCACGCCGTCACCGGCAAGCTGATCGTCGCCACCGAGCGGGCGGAGCTGCCCCGGCTGCACGCACTCGTGCAGCGCGGCCGGGAGAACGGGATTCCGGTGCGGGAGCTGGGGGCCGCCCAGATCAGGGAGTACGAGCCCGAGGTGCGGGGGCTGGCCGCCATACACGTCGGGACGACCGGGGTGTGCGACTTCGCGGGGGTCGCCCGGCAGCTCGGAGAGGCCTCGGGCGCGGAGATCCGGTACGGGGCCCGGGTGGAGCGGATCGACCGGCGGCCGGAGCTCGGGGTCGCCGTACGGACGGCCGCCGGAGCCGTCGTACGTGGGCGCGTGCTGGTGAACTGTGCCGGGCTGTACTGCGACGAGATGGCCCGGCTGGCCGGGGACGAGCCGGGGATGCGCATCGTGCCGTTCCGGGGGGAGTACTACGAACTGGCGCGGCGAGAGCTGGTGCGGGGGCTGGTGTACCCGGTGCCGGATCCGGCGTTCCCGTTCCTCGGGGTGCATCTCACGCGCGGGATCGACGGGGGCGTGCACGTCGGGCCCAACGCGGTGCCGGCGCTGGCCCGGGAGGGGTACGGGTGGGGGGTTGTACGGCCCCGGGAGGTCGCGGGGACGCTGGCCTGGCCGGGGGCGTGGGCGCTGGCGCGGCGGCACTGGCGGTACGGGGGCGGGGAGCTGCGTCGGTCGGTGTCGAAGCGGGCGTTCACTACGGCCGTACGGCGGCTGCTGCCGGCCGTGACGGAAGCGGACCTGGTGCCGGCGGCGGCCGGGGTGCGGGCGCAGGCGGTGCTGCGGGACGGGTCGCTGGTCGACGACTTCCTGATCAAGGAGGGCGCGCGGACGGTGCATGTGCTGAACGCGCCCTCGCCCGCGGCGACGGCCTCGCTGCCGATCGGGCGGGAGGTGGCGCGCAGGGCACTGGAGATGCTGGGCTCGGTGTGAGCTCGTCGCGACCCCCGCCGGTCCGTCCCGCACGGGCCGTAAAATCGACTGCACTGTGTCTGACTCGCTCAATGCCCCAGAGACCCCCCGGCCCGCCGAGACCGTCCCCGGCGCGGGCTCCCCGCATGCTCCCGGTGTGTCCGTCCGGCGCACCCGGGCCAAGGGGGAGCCGCGGTTCCCGGACGGGCCCAGCGCCGATCCGGCCGGATCCCACTTCGAGCGGCGGATCCGCAGTTTCCAGCCACGGCGGAGCCGGGTCACCACCGGACAGGCGGACGCACTGCAGCGGCTGTGGCCCAAGTGGGGGCTGGACATCGACGGGCAGCACGTCATCGATCTCGGTGAGCTGTTCGGCAACGGCAATCCCGTCGTCCTGGAGATCGGGTTCGGGATGGGTGAGGCGACCGCGCAGATGGCCGCCGGGGACCCGGGCACCAACATCCTCGCCGTCGACGTGCACACGCCGGGACAGGGGAACCTGCTCAACCTCGCCGACCAGAACGGGCTGTCCCACATCCGCGTCGGCAACGGGGACGCGATCATCCTGCTGCGGGAGATGCTCACACCCGACTCGCTCGACGGGCTGCGGGTGTACTTCCCTGACCCCTGGCCGAAGAAGCGGCACCACAAGCGGCGGCTGATCCAGCCCGAGTTCCTCGACCTCGCCGCGGCCCGGCTGAGGCCGGGGGCGATCGTGCACTGCGCGACGGACTGGGAGCCGTACGCCGAGCAGATGCTGGAAGTACTCGACGCACACCCGGAGTTCGAGAACACGCAGGCCGAGGGTGGTTTCGCGCCACGTCCCGCATACCGGCCGCTGACCCGTTTCGAGGGTCAGGGACTGGACAAGGGACATGTGGTGAACGATCTGCTCTTCCGTCGCGTACAGCATCCGGTGCAGCAGGGCGAACAGCACCGACAGGAGTCACCTCGTTAGGGTCGATGCCGTGGCCACCTCCCCGCCGCCGTACCCGCCGTATCCGTCGCATCCCCCGGACCCCGTCGACGACGGGCTGCGGCATCCCCGCTGGTGGCAGCGGCGCTGGGTACGGTACGGAGCGCTGGGCACCCTGCTCGCCCTCTCCGGCCTGGTCATCCTCGCGCTGGTGCGGGAGCAGACGGGCACGGAGGGTTTTCTGGTCGGGCTCGGGCTCGCCGTGCTGCCCGTGCCGCTGCTCATAGCAGCGTTCCGCTGGCTCGACCGGGTCCAGCCCGGGCCCTGGCGGAACCTGCTGTTCGCCTTCGCCTGGGGGGCGTGCGCGGCCGCGCTGATAGCGATCGTCGCCAACAGCTTCGCGACCCGCTGGATAGCGACGGCGACGGCGGATCCGAGCAGCGCGGACACGCTCGGGGCGACCGTGATAGCGCCGATCGTCGAGGAGTCCGCCAAGGCCGCGGCCGTACTCCTCGTCTTCCTGTTCCGCAGAAGGGACTTCACCGGGATCGTCGACGGGGTGGTGATAGCCGGGGTCACCGCCACCGGCTTCGCGTTCACCGAGAACATCCTCTACCTCGGTACGGCCTTCGGGACCGACCGGTTGACCGGCGGCAGCGGAATCGCCTCCGTCACCGCCGCGACGTTCTTCGTGCGCATCGTCATGTCCCCCTTCGCGCACCCCCTGTTCACCGTCCTCACCGGCATCGGGTTCGGCATCGCCGCGCTCTGCGGGGAACGGCAGCGGACGCGGCGCGTGCTCGTGCCGCTCGCGGGACTGCTGCTCGCGATGAGCATGCACGCGTTCTGGAACGGCTCCTCGACCTTCGGGCAGTACGGGTTCTTCGCCGTGTACGGCATGTTCATGGTGCCGGCGTTCGCGCTGCTGACCTGGCTGGCGATCTGGACGCGGCAGCGGGAGCTGCGGACCGTGCGGGAGGAGTTGCCGGCGTATGCGTACGCCGGGTGGCTGGGGGCGGCCGAGCCGTTCGTCCTCGGATCGATGCGGGCGCGGCAGATGGCCCGGGAGTACGCCGCGTACCACTTCGGCAAGCCGGCGGGGAGGGCGGTCGCCGAGTACCAGGCGTACGCGACGTCGCTGGCGCTGCTGCGGCGCCGGGGACGGCGGGGGCGGGCGGGCGCCGACTTCGTGGTGCGGGAGCGGGAGCTGCTGACGGAGCTGTGGGGCCGACGGGAGCTGGTGCGTCCCGCCCTGGAGTACGCGGCCCGCACCGCTGCGCCGAGGGGCTTGCCGGAATACGGCGGCTATGCGCCGCCGGCTTACGGAGCGCCGGGGTGGCGCGGGCCGGCGGTGCCGTATCCCTCGTACAACCCTTATCGAACGTAGCGGTCAGGGGCCGCGGCCGGTCGGCACCGCCGGAATGCGCCGTTGGCAGAAGGCGAAGGAGGCGGGGGCGGGAAGAGAAGGCGAAGGGGGCTGGAGGCTGGGGGCCGGCAGGCCGGTCGCGACCAGCCCCTCACCACCAAGCGGGGCCTCACCGCCAAGTGGGCCGACGCCACCGCCAGGCACACGCCGCCGAACCCCCGTCACCGTCAGAAGGACGCCGCCGCCGAACCCCCGCTGCCGTCAGGCGGACGCGCTCGTCAAGCGGCCCAGTTCCTCGTCCGTCAGCCTCAGGTCGGCCACGCCCAGCAGGGCCGGGAGTTGGTCCAGGGTGCGGGCCGAGGCGATGGGGGCCGTGATGGTGGGCTGGGCGGCCAGCCAGGCCAGGGCGACCGTGGGGATGGGGGCCTTGTGGGCCTCGGCGATCTCGTCGAGGGCGGTCAGGACGTTCTGGCCTCGCTCGGTCTCCAGGTACTGCGCGGCGCGGCCCGCACGGGCGCTGTCGACCGTCGTACCGGGGCGGTACTTGCCGGTGAGGAAGCCGGACGCCAGCGAGAAGTACGGGACCGCCGCGAGGCCGGTGCGGGAGGCCAGGTCCTGGAGCGGGCCCTCGTAGGTGTCGCGGGAGACCAGGTTGTAGTGGGGCTGGAGGGCGACGTACCGGGCGAGGCCCTCGCGGTCGGAGAGGTCCAGGGACTCCTGGAGCCGCTCGGCGGTGATGTTGGAGGCGGCGATGTGGCGGACCTTGCCCGCCCGCACCAGCTCGTCCAGGGCGCCGATGATCTCCTCGACCGGGATCTCGGGCTTGTCGAAGTGCGTGTAGTACAGGTCGATGTAGTCGGTGCCGAGCCGGCGCAGGGACGCGTCGGCGGCGGCCTTGATGTTGGCGGCCGACAGGCCCTGGTACTCGGGGTGCTGGCTGACCTTCGTCGCGATGACGACGTCGTCGCGGTTGCCGCGTGCCTTGACCCACCTGCCGATGACGGTCTCGGACTCGCCGCCCTTGTGGCCCTCGATCCAGGCCGAGTACGAGTCGGCGGTGTCCACGAAGTTGCCGCCCGCGGCCGTGTACGCGTCGAGGACGGCGAAGGAGGCGGCCTCGTCGGCGGTCCAGCCGAACACGTTGCCGCCGAGGCAGAGCGGGAAGACCTCCAGGTCGGAGGCGCCGAGCTTACGGAAGGAAGAAGAACCGGAAGAAGCAGTCATGCTTCAGTTCAACACCGGTGACCAGGGGTCCCATGCCAGCGCAATACGAAGTTCTCGTAAAAGCGGAAGGCGCCCGGGAGCTCCGTGGGCGCACCGGACCGGCGGCCCTGACGTCGGGGGGGTGTCGTCAGGGCCGCCGGGGATCGGTGGGGTCCGTCAGGGGTTGAGGCCCTTGCCGCGCAGCCAGGTCATCGGGTCGATGGCGGTGGCCTGGCCGTTCGGGTGGACCTCCAGGTGGAGGTGCGGGCCGGTGACGTTGCCGGTGGCGCCCACGCGGCCGATGACGTCACCGGTGGCGACCTTCTGGCCGACCTTGACGCCGATCGATGACTGGTGGCAGAACCACAGCTCGGTGCCGTCGTCGAGGGTGATGATCGTGCGGTAGCCGTACGAGCCGGCCCAGCCGGCCTCCGTGACGGTGCCGCTGTGGACGGCCTTGATCAGCGTGCCGGTGGGGGCGGCGAAGTCGAGGCCGGTGTGGTAGCCGGAGGCCCACATGGAGCCGGCCTGTCCGAAGGTGCCGGTGATCGTGTATGAGACGACCGGCAGCGTGTACTGCTTGGCCAGCTCCGCGAGCCGCTGCTGCTCGGTCTTCTGCTTCTCGGCGGCCTCCGCCTTGTCCTTGGCGTCGGCGGCCTTGGCGGCGGCCGCCTTCTCCGCCTTGGCCTCCGCGTCGGAGACCGCCTTGTCGGCGGCGGCCACGGCCTTGGCACTGGCCTTGACGTCGATCTGGGTCTGCTGCTGTTCGGCCTGGGCGATGATCCGGCTGCGCAGCGCCTCGCCGGCGTCGGAGGAGGAGGACGAGTCCGCGTCGGTGGCGGCCGTCGTGGTGACGCTGCTGAGCGCGGTCTGGGTGGCCTTGTGGCCGCCGTCCTCGCCGAGCAGGGTGCCGACGGAGGACGGCAGGTCGGGCAGGGAGATGGAGACCGGCGGCTTGCCGGTGTTGGCGCTGGCCATGCCGCCCGCGCCGACGGCGGCGATGACGCCGACGCCGAGGACCGTGGAGCTGCGGGCGAGCCCGCCGCCGCGCTGCTTGGCGACCCGGTGCCGGCCGCGTACCGGGGCGAGGGACTCCTCGGTCGGGTTCCACTCCTCCCAAGGGCCCTCGTCGGTGCGGTAGCCGCCATAGCCGTAGGTCTCGGGTTGACGCTGGCTGGGCACGAAGGGGGCTGTCGGAGCAGGCCGGTTGGACGCCACGCGGGCGCACTCCTTTCCTTCCGCCGCCTACCGGGTTAGCTGACGGGTTCGGAGCGGGAAGGTCTCCTACGCGCGTATACCGGCCGTTTTCTACCGGCGGCAGCCGTGCGATTCACCCCAAGGTGGTGGTTCCCCGGTTCCCTTGCGGGATTCGGCGCGTGCGCGCGGAGCCGTCGCGGGTGACGGCTGGGACGACCGCGCTGCGTTATCGAACGTTAATAGACCCGGCTGTCAGAATCCAAGCTGTTCGCCTTGATCATTAAGCTTTCGAAGCATGGACTTACCTGCCACGATCGGTCAAAAACGGTCGAGTTGACCATGCGTTCTGTTCGGCTCAGCAGTCACACACGTTTTGATGGTGACTCAGCCGATACGCGGAGGGCGGTCGTCCGAACACAGGGCGTAACAACGATCAGGGCCGGCGTACGGCGAGCAGCGCCATGTCGTCGGTCATGCCGCCGCCGGTGTGCCGGCGCACCTCGGCCGCGAGCCGGGCCAGCAGCTGCCCGGGGGAGGTGACGGTACGGCCGGTCAGCCGCTGCTTGGGATCGTAGAACCGGCCGTGCGCGTCCCGCGCCTCGGAGAGGCCGTCGGTGTGCAGCAGCAGTGTGGCCCCGCTCGGGAACGGATGCTCGGCGGCCCGGTCGGGCCAGGCCCCCAACTCGCCCATCCCGAGCGGCAGCGCGGCCTCGGGCACCCGTACCGGGGACACCTTGCCGTCGCCGTGCAGCAGCAGGGGCGGCGGATGGCCGCGGTTGACGACCCGCACCGTGCCGTCGCCGTGCGGCAGTTCGGCGAGTACGGCGGTGGTGAACCCCTCGAACGCGTCGACGCCGCCGCGCCGGACGCCCTCGCGGGCCAGCGCCCGCTCCAGCCGTCCCGCCACCGCCTCCAGCGTGGCCTCCTGCTCGGCGGCCTCCCGGAACGCGCCGATGACCACGGCGACGGCGGCGACCGCGCCCATGCCCTTGCCGCGGACGTCGCCGACGACCAGTCGTACGCCGTACGGAGTGTCCTGGACGGCATAGAGGTCGCCGCCGATGAAGGTGCCCTCCTGGGCCGCCTCGTAGCAGGCGGCGATCTCGAAGCCGCCGATCCGCTCGGCGGGCTCGGGCAGAACGGCCCGCTGGGCGGCCTCGGCGATCTCGCGGGCGGAGGCGAGGCGCTGGTCGCCGATGCGGACGACCTGGTTGATGCCGGCGGCGAGGGCGGCGACGGTGGCCACGGTGAGGGCCTCGGTGACCGTGTCGACGTCGGGGCGGAAGGTGTGGCGGACGTGCACGGCGTAGGCGGCGAGGAAGGACGCGAGGCCGGTCAGGACGGTGGTGCGGAGGGAGGAGAGGGGCGCGGCGATCAGCGGGGCGGCCGTGAAGAAGGGGACGGGCGTGAACGCCTGCGGGGTGAGGGCGTCGTAACAGACGCCGACGACGATCAGCAGGGCGGGCAGGAAACGGGCCAGGGTGCGGACGGCTGCGGACCCGTCCTCCTGCGCCTCTGCAGGGCCCACGGTACGACTCCCCATATGTCCCCTGTGTCCAATGTGTGTCCGTCCAGGTTTGCTGCTGCGAGTCAGCGGGGGCGAGTGGTGTGGGCCGGGCGGATGAGTACGGACGGGTGTGATGAGGAACACGCACCGGTATCGTGCCGGTATATGACTCAGGGCCGGAATCCTCGTTCTTGGATTCCGGCCCTGGTCATTCAGTAGCGGGGACAGGATTTGAACCTGCGACCTCTGGGTTATGAGCCCAGCGAGCTACCGAGCTGCTCCACCCCGCGTCGTTGACACCAGCATACGCCATCAGAAGCGTGGGAGTCACACGGGTTAAGAGAGGTCAGCTCAGCAGGTGCGCGTTGGGGGTCTTCGCCAGGTCCTCGTACTCGCCCAGCACCAGCACCGCCACCCCCGCCTCCCGCAGCGTCCCCGTCCCGTCGGCCGCCTCGACGAAGGTGTCCGGCTCGCGCCACGCCGTCACCACCCGCCGTACCCCGGCCCGGAGGATCAGCTCGGCGCAGGGGTGCGGCCGGGAGGAGCGGTGGGTGCAGGGTTCGAGGCTGGTGTAGACCGTGGCCGTGGCCAGCCGGGGGTCGGCCGACGGGATCTTGGCCAGGGCCGCCTCCTCCGCGTGGACGACGGCGTCGCCGGACTCCCGGGAGTGGCCGCGGGCCAGTTCCGTGCCGTCGGCCGCGACCACCACCGCGCCGACGCTGAACGCGGTCCGGGAGGGCGGGCAGTCGGCCGCCAGCTCGCAGGCGAGCCGCAGCCAGTGCCGGTCCGCGGCGGACGCCGACGCACCCGTGCCGGGGCCGGTGGGCTCGTACCGCATCAGGACGACGTCCTCGATACGGCGGCTCTCCAGGAGCCGCAGCCGCCCGGCCTGGTAGCCGCCCGGGCCGAACAGGCGCGGCGCCTTCGGGTCGCCGACGAAGACAGGGGCCAGGACCAGCTGGAGTTCGTCGGCCAGGCCCTGCTGGAGAAGCTGGGTGTGGACGGTACCGCCGCCCTCGACCATCAGTCGGCCGACCCCTCGCGCCTCGTACAGGTCCTTCAGCAGCGCGGGCCAGTCGAGGTCGGTGCCGAGGGAGACGACGTCCGCGGCGACACCGAGGCCGCGGATCCGCTGCGCGCCCGTCTCCGTCGTGTAAACGACCTTCTCGCCGCCGGTGTGCCAGAACTTCGCGTCCGGGTCGAGGTCGCCGGTCGCGGTGACCGTGACCTTGAGGGGGTACTCGGTCTTTCCGGCGGCGACCCGGGCCGCGCGCCGCCCGTGGTCGTTGACCAGGAGCCGCGGGTTGTCCGCGCGGATGGTGCCGGCGCCGATCAGGATCGCGTCGACGGAGGCCCGTACCTCGTCGACCCGGTCGAAGTCGGCCGGGGACGAGAGCAGCAGCCGGTCGGGGCCGGTGTCGTCGAGGTAGCCGTCGAGGGAGACGGCGGCGGACAGCAGGACGTAGGGATACGGCATCGGACGCGCTCACTCTCGGCGGCGGGCTGTGAACTGGACGCTTGGTTAAAGTTTGAAACAAACCTACACTGGTCGTATGAAGACTCGCTGGCTCACTCCGAAGGAGCAGCGCGCCTGGCGCGCGTACATCGCGGCGACGCACCTCCTGGAGGACGCGATCGACCGACAGCTCCAGCAGGACGCCGGCATGCCGCACCTGTACTACTCGATCCTGGCCAACCTCTCCGAGGCTCCGGAGCGCAAGCTGCGCATGACCGACCTCGCCGAGAAGTCGAAGATCACCCGGAGCCGGCTGACCTACGCCGTGACCCGGCTCGAGAAGGACGGGCTGATCCGGCGCGAGGACTGCCAGTGGGACAAGCGCAGCAGCTTCGCGCTGCTGACCGACGAGGGTATGGCGGTGCTGGAGCGCACGGCGCCGGGCCATGTGGAGACGGTACGGGCGGCGGTGTTCGACCATCTCTCCGCGGAGCAGGTCGGCCAGCTGGAGGAGATCGGCTCGGCGATCGTCCGGGCGCTGGAGGGTGACGCGACGACCCCGCGGCCGACGTCCGACGAGGTGCCCTGGCGACGGCGGTCGTCGCCCTGTTCCGGTTCCTCGTAAAGCCCCGGCTCGCTGTAGGGCCTCCTGGTTATTCCCGCACATCCCTGTTGCTTCAAATTTAAAACATGGATAGGGTTCCAGCCGTGGATCTGCTTCAAATCTGAAGCAGAAGCCGCTGCCGTCCTCCACCCGGACACAGGAGAACCCGATGCCCGACTTCCCCGCCGCCACCCAGCGCGCCCGCGTCCGGGTACCGCTGCGCTTCACCGACGGCTACAGCGTCAACGCCGAACTCGTCACTTTCCATGGCCTCACCGACGGCCAGGAACATGTGGCCGTCGTCCTCGGCGACTCCGCCCCCGGCACGCTCCCGCTGGTCCGGCTGCACTCCGAGTGCCTGACCGGCGATGTCTTCGGCTCGGCCCGCTGCGACTGCGGGCCCCAACTGCGCGAGGCGGTCGAGCGGATCGCGGAGCGCGGTGGCGTCCTGCTTTATATGCGTCAGGAAGGCCGCGGCATCGGCCTCTACAACAAGCTCGACGCCTACGCCCTCCAGGACCAGGGCCTCGACACCTACGAGGCGAACGCCGCCCTCGGCCTCCCCGAGGACGGCCGCGACTACACCGCCGCCGCCCAGATGCTGTCCGCTCTGGGCATCGCCGACCTCGACCTGCTCTCCAACAACCCCGACAAGGCCGAGCAGTTGCGCGGCCTCGGCGTCACCGTCCGCGACCGTGTCCCGACCGGTGTCTTCCGCACCGCCCACAACGTCCGCTATCTGCGCGCGAAGGTCCTGCACACCCAGCACACGCTCCCGCTCGGCGAGTTGACGGAGCTCAACGCGGGCTGAGCCCCGGCACGGCCCGACCGGATGTGCTGCAACGAGAGCACGGAGGCCCCGATGACAGGCGGGAGCTGCGGGAGCCGCACCAGCGCACCGTGGCCCCGCGTGCTCGGCTGCCGGGGCCGAGCACGCGGGGCCGGGTCCGGCGGCGGTGGATCAGCCGACGGTCAGGGTGAACGGGCCGGCCAGTACCGAGTAGCCGTCGTTCGCGAGGTAGTACGCGTCGTATGTGCCGTTGCCCTTGAGCTTGCTGGTGGAGAAGGTCAGGGCGCCGCTGGCGTTGGGGGCGTAGGCCCAGGTCAGGGAGGACTGCTGGCCGGGGGTGACACCTGCCGGGTATATGCCGATCCAGTTCTTCGCACTCGCCTGGGACGTGGACGGCACGGAGTACCGGAGGGTGACGTTGCCGCCGTTGGCGACCGCGTTCATGTCGCCGGTGAGGGTCGCAGTCGTGGCGGTGGACGGCGCGAACGCGGTGTTCAGCGGTGTCGCGTAGGTGTCGTTGCCGGTGAGGGCGGGCAGGCCGAGGGCCGACTCGACGGTGCGGGCGATGCCGTAGTGGTCGTAGTGCGTCGGGCTGCTGGTGCCGGCCGATACGGTGCCCCGCGAGCCGAGGACCGTGGTGGCTATGTGGTTGTATGCCTCGCCGCTGCTCTCGTCCCAGGTCAGGATCAGCAGCGAGCGCTGCTGGGTCCAGGCCGGGGAGGCCAGCACCGGAGCGAGAGTCTGCTTCAGCCAGCCGTCCTGCGTCTTCAGGCTGGCGGAACTGCCGTTGCCGGACGCCTCGCCGTCGTAGTAGTCGTCGGCGGCGATCCAGGAGAAGGCCGGGGTGGTCGCGGCCGACCCGAGGTCGGTGGTCAGCTGCGAGGTGTCGAACAGGTGCGCAGCGCAGCGGGAGGCGTTGCCACTGATGTCGGTGTAGTTGATGAACGGCGCGTCGTCGGGCTCGTAGTAGCGGTCGTAGTCGGTGTTGGTGTTGCAGGGGGTGCCCATGCCCTGTTCGTAGGCTTTCCAGCTCTTGCCGGCCGCCTCGATGGTGTCGCCCAGGTTGCGCTGGGGAGAGTTGATGTTGGGCCAGTAGACGGCGCCCTTGGCGTAGGTGTCGCCGCCTGCGACGGCGAGGTAGTTCTCGTCGCTGGGGTGGTACACGCCGTGGAAGTCGGTCAGCGTGGCGCCCTGGTCCATCAGGCTGTGCATGTAGGGCGTGTCCGCCGGGTCGTTCATGATCTGGGAGTAGTCGGTGTTCTCCATCATGACCATGAACACGTGGTCGTAGCCGGGCACGCGTGAGGCGGGCGGGGTGACCGGGGCCGGCGCGGTGACCGGGGTGTTCAGGGTGAGGGAGAGGTTGTCCAGGTAGCCGGTCTCGTTGGACGTCGACAGGAACTGCACCTCGACCTGGACGGACCGGGTCCCGGCGGGAACCGCGCCGGTGGTGCTCCGGGAGAGGAACTTGGTGGCCGACCCCCGGTCGCTCGCGGAGACCGTCGGCAGCTTGGCCGTCGCACCGATCGGGTGGCCGCTCGCGTCCTCGAAGTGCAGGCCGACCGCGACGTAGCCGCTGTAGACGGTCCAGCCGCCGAGCCAGCCCGAGAGGTTGTAGCTCACCCCGCCGCCGTCGATGGCCGCGGCCGCCGAGGAGACGTCCACGGTCTGCGTCATCGCGCCGTCGCCGAAGTTGCCGGGCCCGAAGAAGGCCTTGCCGGGCGTCTTGCCGTCGCTGGGCAGCCCGAAGGACCCGGCGGTGTGGCACATGACGTCCAGTCCGCCTGCCTCGGTGGTCCAGCCGGGCACGGTGGCGGCCGCGCTCCAGTCGTTGGTGCAGTAGCCGCCGGTCTCCGCGTCGCCGTTCACGATCAGATTGCCGCTGCTCGCCGCCGCCTCGGCGGGCGCGGGAGCGGAGACGATCAGTGCGCCGAGGAGGGCGATCAGCCCGCCGAAGGATCTCCAGCGCAGTCTCATTCGTGTACCTCGTCCCGTTGATGAGGGTCCCTGAGGGATGACATGAACGGAACATAGGTACCCGCGGCCATTGTCGGCTGGAAGAACCGCGGCCAAACTTGTTCAGACAAGTTGGGTGTGAGTGCGAGCGGGTCAGGAGAGCCAGTCGGTGTAACGGGTGGGGGCGGGGTGGGCGTTGTTGTCGGTGAGGACATCGTCCTTGACCACGGCGAACATGCCGGCGGTGGGGTCGGTGACGACGGTGCGGTTGTCGCCCTTGTGGAACAGGGTCCCAGCGCCCCGGCGAACGCCACCGCGCCGCCTGGCGACGGCGGAGCCGTCCTCACCTGGTCACCGCCGACCGACAGCGGCGGGTGCTCGCCCGCCGGTGGAAGCCACTCGCCCTCCTCGCCTTCCTGCTGGCCCTCACCGGCGCCGTACTGCTCGTGTACGTGCGCGTCCAGGCCGAGGCTGCACGTGGCGGCCTGCTCGGTATCGCAGCCCTCGCCATGACCGCCTCCTACCGGCGGCTGTAACGAAAGCACGTGACGCGGCCCTGTCCTCCTTCGGGAGGGCGGGGCCGCTTTCGTGCGTTCGGGGACCTCGAGGTGCGTAGCGTTCGCTACGCGTCTCGAGGTCAGCCCAGGGTGTCGATGGCCTTCACGATCAGGGCCCGTGCGTCGGCCCCGTACACGGCAAGCTCGGTGAGCCGGGCGAACGCCCGCAGGTAGATGTCGAGTTCGCCCGGCGCCGTCACGGTCACCTTTGCGGCGAGGAGCTCCACGTGGATCCGCGAGCCGTCGAACACCGTGAACTGCTCCAGCGGCCATATGACGCCCTCGCGTCCAGCCGTGGCAGGAATGATCCCGAGCGACATGGACGGCAGGGACATCGCCGCGAGCAGGTTCCCGAGCTGGCCGGCCATCACGTCCTGGTCGCCGACACGGTGATGGAGGACGTTCTCCTCGACGAGCGTCGCGAACCGGTGGTCGCCCTCATGGATGACCCGCGCGCGGCGCATACGCACCTCCACCGCGTCGGCCACGTCGTCCGGGGTGCCCCGGAAGGCGGCGATCGTGCGCAGGAGCGCCGTGGCGTAGGCGGGGGTCTGCAGGTAGCCCGGTACGACATGGGAGGCGTACACACGGAACTGGCGGGTGCGCTCGTACAGCTTGGCCGAGGTCTCCGCCAGCTGCTTCATGCCCGTCCGCTGGAGCCGCTTCCACTGCAGGTAGGCGGCGTCGGCCTGCCGGTTGGCTGCGATGAGGTCGTCCGCCTGGCCGTCCGCGCGGCAGGCCGTACACCAGGCGCGGATATCGGCGTCCGACGGCGCGGTGACCGCGTTCTCGATCCGGCTGGACTTGGCGACGGACCAGCCGGCGAGTCGGGCGAGCTCCTTGCCTGTGATACCCGCGTCCAGGCGCAGCTCCCGCAGGCGGCCTGCGAGAACTGCGCGCGCTTCCTGCACGCTGGACGTGGGGAATGTGGACATGGACGGTTACTTGACCTCGTACTGGTCGTGGGGGATGGCGCGTTCCCAGATCCGTTCGTATGCGGCGGCATGCTGGGCAATCGTGGCGGGCTCGTCGCAGAGTTCCTTGTCGACCCACTCGCCGGCCCCGGAGAAGTGATGGATGCGCATCAGCCGCCCGTCGAAGATCCACAGGTCGGTGCCGGGGACGAGCAGGTCCCACGCGCGGTGCCGGGGAAGCCAGCGCACTTCCTCACCCGCTTCGACGTTGGCGCGGGTCTGGTAGTGCTCCCACGCGATGTAGTCGGTGACCGGTTCGGACACGATCCGGGTGCGTCGCACGGTTACGCCGCGGGCGACGGCGTCCGCGATCGTCTGGTGGAACGGCCGCCACCAGGAGGCCCGGTCGTCCCAGTCGACGCGGTCTCCGTCCGTCCAGGCCTGAAAGCGCGGGTTGGTGAAGTAGGCGTCCCGCATCTCCAGGTGGACAGCCGAGGTGGTAGCGCCTGCGAGGAGTTCAGCGAACTCCGGGATCGAGCTCATCGCACGCCTTCCTGATGATCGGGATCATTCGCTTCGGGATCCTGATGACGGTCTCGCCGGGCGGGATCGGTGCCCTTGCCGGGGACAGGTTGTCGCATGTCGCGGTCGTTCTGGCGTCGGCCTGGTAGCTCTGGATCAGCAGGTCTTCCGTGCTGGTGTCCACCCAGACCGTGGGGCATCCGTCCTCATCCGTCTCGGGGTCGATCCCAACGAAGTGAATCTCCATGATGGCTGGCCTCCCGCGCTAGTGGGTTACAGCGACTTACACCACTGTCGTGGCCCAAGGGGCGAGTGGTCAAGGTGCCTATTGGCCACGACCAGGCGTTACAACTGTCGTGTAATTCGGTGCAACTTTGTGGCCTGTGTCTCGCCTGGATTCCTACGGTCGGGAAGGCCACAAATCCCGGCGACCGTGCTAACGGCCCCGGGCTTGGCCGACTGCGAGGAGTCGACATGGTGCAACGTACCGCCCCGCCTGCTGGTGCGGCAGACACCGACCAGCTGCCGCCCGACATCGAGACGATGCGCAGAACCGCATCCCGGTTCCTCGCCCCGGACGCCCGCCCCATCCCCGCCGGGGACCTGGTGACACTGCGGGCCACCATGCGCGGGCAGCTCGAGGAACTCATCCCCACCATCGAGGCGATGACCCGCGCCTTCCCGGCCGGCGACATCCCGAGCGCGTGCGCGCTGGCCGGCGTCAGGGAGGCCCTCATGCGGCTCGGCCTGCGCCCCGGCTTCAACAGCCCCGGCCAGATGACGGTCGCGATGAAACTCGCCCGCTCGGTGAACGCCCTGTGCGACCACTACGAGAACCTCGGCGGCCGGCAGGCCGCGCCGCCTCAGTAAGGCGCCTCCAGACTCCCGCCCCGGCTCCCCAGCCCTGGACAGGCCGAGCCGCGGGGCCCGGCCTGAGTTCCCTCCCGCTCCACAAAGCGGGAGGCCAGGCGCCCCGACCAGGGGCGCCCGTCCACAACAGGAGGACAACGTGACCGTCGCGTTAGAACAGCCCGCCACGACCCGCACCCGGGACCCGCAGGAACTCCTCAACGCGGTTGCCCCGCACATCACCGAGCTGACCGTCAACGTCTTCGACTCCGGCATGAGCCTGTGGGACCGCGAGGTCGCCCTGCTCCTGCGTGACCACACCATGGTCCGGGACATGGCCGAACGGATCCTCGCCAACGCCATCATGTACGTCATGGGCTCCATCGAGAACCCCGACCAGCACCTGGGAGTCGGCAAGCTCGTCGACATCGGCGTCCACCAGCTCATCCTCGACACACCCGTCTGGTGGGGCATCTGCCGCCTCTACAACGGCGGCCGGTTCAAGCACCACGCCCCGTTCATTCAGCGCCGCCGCGACGGCCTGTGCCTGCGCACCGGCGACTTCCTCCAGTCCCAGGGCTGGGCGATCGACGAGGAACTCTGGGCCATCGACGGCACGGACTGCTCACCGTGCGACGACAAGGTCCCCGACAGCCACTGAGCCCGGCTACAGTCGCCCCCGCCCTCACGGCTCCCCGAGGGCGGGGGCTCCCGCATCCCGACGACCAAAGGAACGAGTGTGCCCGTACCGCACGACATCGCCGCCGAGACCGAACTGTGGGACGCCTTCGCCGAGTCAGCGTTCAAGGACGACGCCGAGCCGTCATTCTGCTGGACCCAGTACGCCGGCCACGGCCCTGGCCCGGAACTTCTGGGCTCCCCTGAATCCGTGCTGGAGGTCGGATGCGGCACGGGCCGCGCGCTGGCTCACCTTGCGCAGCAGGGAGTGAAGGTTACCGGCGTGGACCTTTCGCCGCGGATGGTGCAGCTGGCGGGCGAGAAGTGGGCGCCGCTCGGGGTGCGGATCGAGCAGGGCGAGATTCTGGACTGGCTCGCCACCGACGGCGGCCGGTACGACGCGGTGTACTCCATCTTCGGCGCTGCCTGGTTCACCGATCCGTCCCGGCTGTTCCCCCTCGTCCGTCAGCGCCTGGCCCCGGGCGGTGTCTTCGTGTTCTCCCAACCGCCGGCCATCCCGGGCGCCTACGGTCCGCAGGGCATGTACAAGGGCGGCTTCGCCGGGAAGGCGATGTTTACCTACCGGTACAGCTACCGGCCGGCGGTGTGGGAGCGGCATCTGCTCCGGGCAGGCTTTGCCACGGCAGAGGCGACGGTGGTGGGCGCACCGAAGGCCGGGCACATCGGGACCCTCATCGTTCAGGCCCGCACCTGAGTCACCTCCTTTGCGCCCCGGCCGGACGCCGACCCGGCCGGGGCTCTTTCGCGTCGTGATCGTTTGCACTTCGTCCGAGCATGGGCCGAGCTAACGATCTCTGAGGCCCTCAAAACGACTGAGCCCCCAGATCAAATCCCTCTGATCTGGGGGCTCTTCCGTAGGCCGTGTGGGACTCGAACCCACAACCAATGGATTAAAAGTCCACTGCTCTGCCAATTGAGCTAACGGCCCAGGCGATGTTGCCTCCCCGAGCATAGCCGGACGGAGCCGTGTCGCCGATCGGGTATCGGGGTCGCGGCCGCGTCGGGTGGCAGAAGTGGTGTGGAACTGGTCCGGAGGGTCAGAGATCGACCAGTTTGGCGGTGTCCTCGTGGCGTGCCCTGTCCGGGTGGAGGAACCAGTGCCGGGCCGAGACCTGCCACCAGAGCGCGGCGAAGCCGAGCACCGCCAGGACGGCCACCGGGGCGTAGTTGAAGTACTCCCAGGTGACCGGGGAGACCTGCGGGAGCATGAAGAGGACGGTGATGACGCCGACCCAGGCCACGGAGATCACGCCGATCACCCCCGACCATCGGCCCAGATGCCACGGCCCGCGTTCGAACGCGGCGCCCTTCCTGACCCGCAGCAGGGTCGGGATCACGTACGCCACGTACAGACCGATCACCGCGATCGACGTCACGGCGGCGTAGGCCGTGTAGTTGATCAGGTACGGGAGGCCCAGGGCGAGCGCGGAGAGGGCCGCGAGCCAGACCGCCGCCACCGGGGTTCGGGTGCGCGGGCTGACCGTGTGCCAGACGCGGGAGAAGGGGAGCGCGCCGTCGCGGGAGAACGCGTAGATCATGCGGCTGTTGGCCGTGACCGACGCCATTCCGCAGAAGAGCTGGGCGCCGATGACGACGAGGAGCAGGAGCTTGCCGGTCGTAGCGCCGAGCGCGTCCAGGAGGATCTGGGCCGGGGGCACGCCCGTCGGGGACTTCAGCTCCTTGTCGTACGACTGGATCGCGAAGGTGAAGCCGAGGAGCAGTACGAAGCCGGCTATCCACGATGTCCAGATCGAGCGGACGATGCCCCGCGGGCCCGCCGTCGACGCGTCGTGGGTCTCCTCCGTCATGTGCGCCGAGGCGTCGTACCCGGTGAAGGTGTACTGGGCCATCAGAAGGCCGATCAGGACGACGTACGGGCCGCTGCTCCACCCCGTCTCGTTCACGAACCGGGTGAAGACGAAGGACGCCGACTGGTGGTGGTCGGGTACGAAGGTCAGCGCGCCGACGATGACCGCGACGCCCAGGACGTGCCACCACACGCTCACGCTGTTGAGCAGAGCGACGATGCGCACGCCGAAGGTGTTCAGCAGGCCGTGCAGGAGCAGGATCGCCGCGAAGAGGAGGATCGTGCGGCCCGGGGTCACCTCGAAATCGAACTGCAGGTTCAGGTAGGCGCCCAGGAAGGACGCTGCGCCGAAGTCGATGCCCGCGGTCACCGCCACCTGGCCGAGCACGTTGAACCAGCCCGTGAACCACGCCCAGGCAGCCGCACTGCGGGGCGGGGCCAGGCGGTGGGCCCAGAAGTAGAGGCCCGCCGAGGTGGGATAGGCGGAGCAGATCTCGGCCATGGAGAGGCCCACGAAGAGGGTCATCAGGCCCACGGCCACCCAGCCCCAGGTGATCACCGCCGGGCCGCCGGTGGTCATGCCGAAGAGGTAGAGGGTGAGGCAGCCGGAGAGGACCGAGATGATCGTGAAGGAGACCGCGTAGTTCGAGAAGGCGGACATCCGGCGGGCGAGAACCTGGGTGTAGCCGAGCTGGGCCAGCCGCTCCTCGTCAGAGGTCGCTTGGCCTGTCGCGTCATCTGTCATGCCCCCAGCGATTCCCTCGCCGAGGGCATGACATGCACCACAACTTGGCTAGAAAAGCCCCTTGTAACCCTGCCAACCGCTCCCGATCAGCACCCGCCCGCCGAAGGAACCATTGCCCTTGCCGCCGTAGCGGTAAAGGTGGCCCGTGGAGTCCCGTGCGACCAGGTCGTTCTTCCCGTCCCCGGTGATGTCGCCGACGCCGACGACCGTGTTGTACGTCGATCCCCAGCCGGTGGAGACCTTTGCGCGGGCCTTGAGACGCCCACCCGCCAGACCGCCGTACCGGCACACTGCCAGACCGCCGTACCGCCAGACCGCCAGACCCCCAGACCCCCAGACCGCCAGACCGCCGTACCGCCGTACCGGTACCGCCGTACCGCCGTACCGCCGTACCGCCGTACCGCCACAGCGTGCCCGCCTTGTCGCGGGCGCGCACGGTCCCGATGCCGTCGCCGTCGAGGTCCCCGGCGTCGACGATCTTCGTGTATCCGCCCCACGCCGACCCGATCTTCTTCGCGGCGGCCAGGGTTCCGTCGCTCTTGGCGGCGAAGAGGTAGACATCTCCCGTCGAGGTCTTCCGCGCCACCGGGTCGGGCCGGCCGTCGCCTGTCAGATCGCCGGGCGAGGCGAGGACGTTGGACGCGTTCCAGCCGCCGCCGAGCTTCGTGTACGGCGTGGCGGGGGTCGGTGCCCTGCCGCACGGCACCTTGTAGTCCCGCAGCGAACCGTCGCTCATCCGCACCAGCACGTCGTCACAGCGATCGCCGTTCAGATCACCGAACGGCACCGCCACCACCTTGGTGGACCAGCCTCCCCCGGAGACCTTCCCGGCGAAGGCGCCCCTGCCGTCGTCCTGTTGGAAGGCGAGCGTGCCGGAGGAGTCGAGGGTGAGCAGGTCGGCGAGACCGTCCTGCCGGAAGCGGTCCCGCCGCACGGCTACGGGAGCATGCCAGTGAGCGCTCCTGGGGCGCCTGGCTTTTCGGGGCATGCGAAAGGGCCCGTACGAACGTGTCGTACGGGCCCTTCGTCACCTCACTCGGTGTCAGCCGTTGCGCTTCCAGCGCGGCTTGTCGTCACGGCGCCCGAAGGAACCGGTGCCGGTACCCGTGCCGGTGGTGCGGTGGTCGTCACGGCGGCCGTACGACGGGCGGTCGTGGCCGCCGGTGCGGAAGCCCGGGCGGTCGTCGCGGCGGTCGCGGTTGAAGGGACGGTCGCTGCCACGGTGGCCGCCACGGTCGTCACGGCGCTCGAAGGAACGGCCGGCCGGACGGTCGTCACGACGGAAGCCACCCGAGGGGCGGTCGTCACGACGCTCGAAGGAACGGCCACCACGGTCACCGTCACGACGGTCGTCGCGGCGGTCGTTGTCCCGGCGGAAGCCCCCCGAGGGGCGGTCGTCACGACGGTCGAAAGAACGGCCACCACGGTCACCGTCACGACGGTCGTCGCGGCGGTCGTTGTCCCGGCGGAAACCGCCCGACGGACGGTCGTCACGACGGAAGCCGCCACGGTCGTTGTCCCGGCGGTCATCTCGACGGAAGCCACCCGAGGGGCGGTCGTCACGACGCTCGAAGGAACGGCCACCACGGTCACCGTCACGACGGTCGTCGCGGCGGAAACCACCGGAGGGGCGGTCGTCGCGACGGTCACGGCGCTCGTAGTTGCCCCGCTCGTCACGCTGCTGGCGCGGACGCTCATAAGAAGAGGAGGAGGAGGAGGAGGAGGACTGCTCGCGCACCGGCGCCTCGGCGGCCGACTGCTCCGGCAGCGACACGGCGGCCTCGGCCACGGCGGCGGCCTCGGCCACCGCCGTCTCCGGGTCCTCGCCCCGCTCGCGAGCGGCACGGGCGACCAGACGGTCGGCCTCCTCGCGCAGCTCGGCCGCACGGCGGGTGGCCCGCTCCAGCTCCTTGGTGAGCTGGGCGACCTCACGCTCCGCCTGCTGCGCCGCGTTGCCCGCGGACTCGGCCTGGACCTCGGTCATCGAACGGGCGCCGGTGATCTCGGCGACCTCGGGCTCGAAGGCCGTACCGGAGTTGATGATGTGCCGGCCGGCGTCGACGCCCGCGTCCTCCATCAGCCGGAAGATCTGCCGGCGCTGGTGCGGGAGGGAGAGGGAGACGACGGTTCCCGTGCGGCCCGCGCGAGCGGTACGGCCCGCGCGGTGCAGGTAGTCCTTGTGGTCGCCGGCCGGGTCGACGTTCAGCACGAGGTCGATGCCGTCGACGTGGATACCGCGGGCGGCGACGTCGGTGGCGACGAGCGCGTTGACGTAACCGTCCTTGAAGTCGGCCAGCGTCCGGGTGCGGGCGCCCTGGGTCATACCGCCGTGCAGCGCGTCGGCCTTCACACCGGCGTCACGCAGCTGCTCGGCGATGCGGTCGGCGCCCAGCTGGGTGCGGACGAAGATGATCGTGCGGCCCTTGCGGGAGGCGATCGCGGCGGTGACCGGCGCCTTGTCCTTGGGCTTCACGATGAGGATGTGGTGGGACATCGTCGTGACGTTGCCCTGGGCGCTGTCGACCTCGTGGGTGACAGGGTCGGTCAGGTAGCGCTTGACCAGCGTGGAGATCTCGTTCTCCATCGTGGCCGAGAACAGCATGCGCTGGCCGCCGGCCGGGATCTGGTCGAGCAGCTCGGTGACCTCGGGCAGGAAGCCCAGGTCAGACATCTGGTCGGCCTCGTCGAGGACGGCGATCTGCACGTCCTCGAGGGAGCAGGCGCCACGGTTGATGATGTCGCGGAGACGGCCGGGCGTGGCGACGAGGATGTCGACGCCGCGCTCCAGGGCGTAGATCTGGTTGCCCATGGACGTACCGCCACAGACGACCTTCATCTTCAGGCCGAGGACGTCGCCGTACGGCTGGAGGGCGTCCGCGACCTGCATGGCCAGCTCACGGGTCGGGGTGAGGATGACGGCGCGGGGCCGCTTCTTCTCGGTGCGTCCGCCGGCCAGCGTGGCCAGGGTGGGCAGACCGAAGGAGAGGGTCTTGCCGGAGCCGGTACGGCCACGGCCGAGGATGTCCTTGCCGGTCAGGGCGTCCGGGATGGTCGCGGCCTGGATCGGGAAGGGGGAGGTCACACCGTTCTGCGCGAGCTTGCGCACGACGCCCTCGGGGAGACCGAGGTCGGTGAAGGTGATCTGAGGGGTGTCAGTGGTGTCGGTGGTGGTGTCAGCGGTCTCCTCGGAGACCTTGGTCACCAGCTCGTGGTCCTCGTTGTTCTCGTTGTTCTCGGACACGACGAACTGATCAGTACTGGACACGGACATGCGAATGCGAAACCTTCCGGAGTCTCTTCGGCACGCGCCCGTCAACTCCGTGATTCGCTCACGACCGCCTCAATGCGGTCCGCCACGGCAAGGGAGAGTACGCGCCACACGGCGCGCTCTGCGGTGGCGCCGGGCAAATGGGATCAAACGATCTACCACCATACGCACCCAACACCCCTCAAGGCAAACCGAGCATCAAACCCGCAGCTCACACGCCGCCGGTGCCCTCGAGGACGCCCTCCTACGCCGGTGTCCCCGCCGCCGGTGCCGGTTCCCGCTGCACCAGCTGCGTCCCCGTGTCCTCGTGCGCGGATGAGGACGGCTCGGCGGACGGCGGGTCGGTCACCGGCGGCGGTGGCGTCGGCGAAGCCGGAGGGGGCGTGGGAGAGGCCGCCGGCGGCGTGGGCGACGCCGGCGCCCCCGTCGGGCCGGCCGGCACCCCGGGTGCCACGCTCTTCCCCGGCTTCGCCGGCGCCACCGGCCCCGCACTCGCGCCCTTCGTCGGCTCGACGGACGCCGACACGGACTCCCCAGGCTTCGGTTTCCCGCCGTGTCCCCGCTTCCCGTCGGCCACCGCACCGCCGTACCCCGCGCCGCCCTCGCCGGACACCCCGGCGCCTCCGCCGGCCTCGCCACCGTCGCGTTGCCCGGCGGAGTGCGACGGCTTGGCCTTCCCCGCGTCGTCCCCGACGTTCACACAGCCGGCGGCGGCCGCGACGGCCATCACGGTGACGGCCAGACGGACGGGTACGTACAAGGGGCGCACGGCGGCCACCTCCGGGGGCGAAGAAAGGAGTCAACCTCCCCAACTCCCGCCGCCCACAAGAGGACACGCAACCGAGCCGTCACCCGCGCCCGAGGACGCACGCCGGACCCGCCGCTACCGTCACCCGTACCCCAGCGCATGCAGCCGCGCGTCGTCGATACCGAAGTGATGGGCGATCTCGTGGACCACGGTCACCTCGGTCTCCGCGACGACCTCCTCGCGCGAGGAGCACATCCGCAGCGTCGGCCCGCGGTAGACGGTGATCCGGTCGGGCAGCACGCCCGCGTACCACTCCCCGCGGTCGGTCAGCGGAGTCCCCTCGTAGAGCCCGAGCAGCTCGGTGTCGGACGGGTCGTCGGGCTCGTCCTCGACGAACACCGCCACGTTGTCCATCAGCCGGGTCAGCTCCGGCGGTATCCGGTCGAGCGCCTCGGCGACCAGTTCCTCGAACTCCTCGCGCGTCATCTCCAGCACAGCCCCATTGTCCGGCACGGAACGCCCGTACGAGAGTCGCGGACCCCACGGAGATGCGGGCCCCACCGCCCGACATGCGGGCCCCACCGCCAGAGACGCGGGCCACGAACCGCCGCATACGCGCCCGCAATCCTGGGCATACGGCACCAATGGCCCGCGTCCGAGCCCGAGCCCAGTCCCCCAGCCCAGCCCCGACCCCGACACAAACCCGAGCCCGCCTCCCCGATCTCGAACTCGCCCCCGATGCGCACGCGCCGCCCGTCTGGATCCGCGTCCTCGGCCTGATAACCGTCGTGCTCGTCGGCGCCTGGCTCGGCCTGCTGGTCGTCGGGAACGTCCGGGCCCAGGTCGGCCCGATGGACACGACGATGACCCTGCGTCCCTCCCTCCACGGCGGCACGAAGATCAACGTCTCCCCGCTGGGCGCCCTCTACCTGGACACCCACGTCGCACCGGTCCGCCTGGACGTCAACGTCGACCAGCTCGACCCGGTCCGCTCCCAGGCGCTCGTCGACCACCCCGAGCGCCTCTCCGGCCTCCAGGACGAGGTCGCCCAGGACGTGGAGCACGGCACCCTCGACGTGGCCGTACGCTCCTGCGTGGCCGTCGTCTCCGGCGCGACCGCCCTCGGCCTCGCCGTCTACCGCCGTCCGAGCCGCGCCCTGACCGCCGGCGGCCTCGCCCTCGCCCTGCTCGCCACGTCCGGCGTGACCGCTTACGCCACCTGGAACCCCAAGTCGGTCCTGGAACCGCGGTTCTCCGGCCTGCTCTCCTCCGCCCCCGCCCTGGTCGGCAACGCGCGCAGCATCGTCACCGAATTCGATGTCTACCAGCAGGAGTTGGCACGCCTGGTGACCAATGTGACCAAGCTGTACGACGTCACCTCCACGCTCCCCGCCTACACGCCGGACCCGACCACCCTGCGTGTCCTGCACGTCTCCGACATCCACCTCAACCCGGCGAGCTGGAAGATCATCGCCTCGCTCGTGGAGCAGTACAAGGTGAATGTGATCGTCGACTCCGGTGACACCATGGACCACGGCACAGCGGCCGAGAACGGCTTCCTGGACCCGGTCGCCGACCTGGGCGTGCCGTACGTCTGGGTCCGGGGCAACCACGACTCGGACGTCACTCAGCGCTATCTGTCCCGGATGAAGAACGTGCACGTCCTGGACGATGGCCGGGCCGAGACGATCGCCGGGCTGCGCTTCGCCGGGATCGGTGATCCCCAGTTCACGCCCGACCGCTCTGCCATGCCGGGCGGGGACACGGCCGAGGTAGAGGCCGGGGACCGCCTGGCCACGGCCCTGCGGGAGCAGCGGGCGGCCGACACCCCGGCGGATGTGGCCATCGCCCATGAACCGACGGCCGCCCGGATGACGGACGGCGAGGTGCCCCTGGTCCTGGCGGGCCATCTCCACCACGAACAGAACGAGCTCCTGCCGCACGGCACCCGCCTTCGTGTGGAGGGCTCCACGGGCGGCAGCGGTCTGCGCGCGGTCGAGGGCAAGTACCCGGACCCCATCGAGGCCTCGATCCTCTACTTCGACCGCGACACCCGCCGGCTCCAGGCCTGGGACGAGATCAAACTCGGCGGTCTGGGCGAGACGACGGCCGAGGTCAGCCGCCACCTCCCCGAAGAGAACCAGCCGGGAGCCACTCCCTCCCCCTCGCAGAGCCCATCATCCTCAGGAGGCACACCGGGCACACCGTCGCCGTCGGGGTCGTAAACCGTTTTGGCGATACTCCCCGCCATCCCATATGCTTCTCACGTCCCCGACGCGCTGAGAAGCGCCCAGGCGGGCCGATAGCCCTCATCGTCTAGCGGCCTAGGACGCCGCCCTTTCAAGGCGGTAGCACGGGTTCGAATCCCGTTGGGGGCACGCAAGATCGTGTGCGACACTGTTGCACGCAAAGCTTGGTCCTGTGGAGCAGTTTGGAGTGCTCGCCACCCTGTCAAGGTGGAGGCCGCGGGTTCAAATCCCGTCAGGACCGCTGGGGTTTCACGTGAAACCTCGTGGCTGGGTAGCTCAGTTGGTACGAGCGATCGCCTGAAAAGCGATAGGTCGCCGGTTCGACCCCGGCCCCAGCCACAACACACAGCCCCTCCGGGATTCCGGAGGGGCTGTTCTTGTGTCGCATTCTGCTAGGGCGCCTGTGTGCAGTGTGGCAGCCTACGTTCGCCGGGTCGGAAGAGCATTCGAACGAGCGCTGAAGGCAGGGGCCGATGAGCCGGGACCAGGACGTCCAGCTGGAGAAGGACCGTGCACGGTACGGGCTCCTCGCTGTCGTCATCAGCAATCTCGCCATCGCCGGGGTGGCGATCTTCGGCGTCTGGCGGCTGAGCGGCAACACGTCGGTGATCATCGGCGTCCTCACCGCGGCCTTCACCGCGGTGAGCAGCATGACCACCGCCTACCTGGGGATCAAGGCCGTATCCAACACGGCGAAGTCCATGGCCGCCGCCTCGGCCCAGGTAGCGGCCCAGGCCACAGCCCCGGCCCAAGCCACAGCCCCCGCCCAAGCCCCCGCCCAAGCCCCGGCCCCGGCCCAAGCCACAGCGCCGGCACCGGCCGCAGCCGCGGCCCCACAGACCTCCTCCACCGCCACCCCGCCCGCCCAGCGGAGCCAGTAGGGCAACCCCGGCCGAACCGCCGGAGGCAAAAGCGTTCGCCACGAATTTCCCCAAGGTGAGATCCTGGGTCGCGTATGTCTACGCATCCAGCCCCCGCCCTCGGCGCTCTCGCCCCCCGCCTGACCGAGCTCTCGCTGCGCGACGCGCACCGGCTCGGGCGCAGGCTGGAAGGTGCACGCAAGATCCGTAAGCCGGAGGCCCGGGCCGCCGTCCTCGCGGAGATCGAGGCCGAGGTGGCCAGGGCCGAGGAACGGATGGCCGGCCGACGCGCCGTCGTGCCCGCCGTGTCGTACCCCGAGCAGCTGCCCGTCAGCCAGAAGAAGGACGAGATCGCCGAGGCGATACGCGATCACCAGGTCGTGATCGTGGCCGGTGAGACCGGGTCCGGTAAGACCACACAGATCCCGAAGATCTGTCTGGAGCTCGGGCGGGGTGTCAGGGGAATGATCGGGCACACCCAGCCCCGCCGGATCGCCGCCCGCACCGTCGCCGAGCGGGTCGCCGAGGAACTGCGCACGCCCCTCGGGGAGGCCGTCGGCTGGAAGGTCCGCTTCACCGACCAGGTGAACCCGGACGCCACGTTCATCAAGCTGATGACCGACGGCATCCTGCTCGCCGAGATCCAGACCGACCGCGAGCTGCGCGCCTACGACACGATCATCATCGACGAGGCCCACGAGCGGTCCCTCAACATCGACTTCCTGCTCGGCTATCTGGCGCAGCTGCTGCCCAAGCGGCCGGATCTGAAGGTGGTCATCACCTCCGCGACCATCGACCCCGAGCGGTTCTCCCGGCACTTCGGCGACGCCCCGATCGTCGAGGTCAGCGGCCGGACGTATCCGGTGGAGGTCCGCTACCGGCCGCTCCTCGAAGAGGAGTCCGAGGACTCCGACCGCGACCAGATCACCGCCATCTGCGACGCGGTGGAGGAGCTCCAGGCCGAGGGCAAGGGCGACATCCTCGTCTTCCTCTCGGGTGAGAGGGAGATCCGGGACACCGCCGACGCCCTCGAGAAGAAGAACTACCGGTTCACCGAAGTGCTGCCGCTCTACGCTCGCCTCTCGCACGCCGAGCAGCATCGCGTCTTCCAGCCGCACACCGGTCGAAGAATCGTCCTGTCGACCAACGTCGCCGAGACCTCACTCACCGTCCCCGGCATCAAGTACGTCATCGACCCCGGCTTCGCCCGGATCAGCCGCTACAGCCATCGCACCAAGGTGCAGCGGCTGCCCATCGAGCCGATCAGCCAGGCCAGCGCCAACCAGCGCAAGGGCCGCTGCGGCCGTACGAGCGACGGTGTCTGCATCCGGCTGTACGACGAGGAGGACTTCCTCGCCCGCCCGGAGTTCACCGACGCGGAGATCCTCCGGACCAACCTCGCCTCCGTCATCCTGCAGATGACCGCGGCCGGCCTCGGCGACATCGAGAAGTTCCCCTTCATCGACCCGCCGGACCACCGCAACATCCGCGACGGTGTGCAGCTGCTCCAGGAGCTGGGCGCGCTGAACCCGGACGAGAAGGACGCCCGCAAGCGGCTCACCGACTCCGGCCGCAAGCTCGCCCAGCTGCCCGTCGACCCGCGCCTGGCCCGCATGGTCCTGGAGGCCGACAAGAACGGCTGTGTCCGCGAGGTCATGGTCATCGCCGCCGCGCTCTCCATCCAGGACCCGCGCGAACGCCCGGCCGACAAGCAGACCCAGGCCGACCAGCAGCACGCCCGCTTCCGCGACGAGACCAGCGACTTCCTCGCCTTCCTCAACCTGTGGAAGTACGTCCGCGAGCAGCAGCGCGAACGCGGATCGTCGTCCTTCCGGCGCATGTGCAAGCAGGAGTTCCTGAACTTCCTGCGCATCCGGGAGTGGCAGGACATCTACACCCAGCTGCGCACGGTCGCCAAGCAGATGGGCATCCACCTCAACGAGGAGGACGCCCCCGGCGACCGCGTACATGTCTCGCTGCTCGCCGGCCTGCTGTCCCACATCGGCATGAAGGACGTGAAGGACGGCGCGAAGAACGAGTATCTGGGGGCGCGGAACGCCAAGTTCGCGATCTTCCCCGGCTCGGCGCTGTTCAAGAAGACACCCCGGTTCGTCATGTCCGCCGAACTCGTGGAGACCTCCCGCCTCTGGGCCCGGGTCAACGCGAAGATCGAGCCGGAGTGGGTGGAACCCCTCGCCGAACACCTCCTGAAGCGGACGTACAGCGAACCGCACTGGGAGAAGGACCAGGCGGCCGTCATGGCATACGAGAAGGTCACGCTGTACGGCGTACCGATCGTCGCCCAGCGGAAGGTCAACTACGGCCGGATCGACCCGCAGACGAGTCGCGAGCTTTTCATTCGCAACGCACTGGTCGAGGGTGACTGGCGGACCCACCACAAGTTCTTCGCCGACAACCGCAGACTCCTCAGCGAGGTCGAGGAGCTGGAGCACCGGGCCCGGCGCCGGGACATCGTCGTGGACGACGACACGCTCTTCGACTTCTACGACCAGCGGGTGCCCGAAGACGTCGTCTCCGGCGCCCACTTCGACTCCTGGTGGAAGCGGAAGCGCCAGGAGCAGCCGGAGTACCTCGACTTCGAGCGCGAGATGCTGATCCGGGAGTCGGCGGAGGCGGTCACCAAGGCCGACTATCCGGACTCCTGGCGGCAGGGGCAGCTCAAGTTCCGGGTGACGTACCAGTTCGAGCCGGGCGCGGACGCCGACGGTGTGACCGTCCACATCCCGCTCCAGGTCCTCAACCAGGTCAAGGACGAGGGCTTCGACTGGCAGATCCCGGGGCTCAGGGAAGAGGTCGTCACGGAGCTGATCCGGTCCCTCCCCAAGCCCATCCGCCGCAACTACGTCCCGGCACCGAACTTCGCCAAGCGCTTCCTGGACGCGGCCGTGCCGCTGCAGGAGCCGCTGCCCACCACCATGGCCCGCGAGCTGAAGCGCATGGTCGGCGTGCCCTTCGAGGCCGAGGACTTCGACTGGGCGAAGGTCCCGGACCATCTGAAGATCACCTTCCGGATCGTCGACGAGCGGCGCCGGAAGCTGGCCGAGGACAAGGACCTGGAGGCGCTGAAGCTCCGGCTGAAGCCGAAGGCCCGCCAGGCCATCTCGCAGGCCGCCGCGGCCACCGCGGAGCGCGAGGGCGGCGAGTCCCTGGAGCGCAATGGCCTCACGGACTGGACGATCGGTGCGCTCACGCGTGTCTTCGAGACCCGCCGGGCCGGCCAGCCGGTCAAGGCGTACCCGGCGCTCGTCGACGACGGCGACACGGTCTCGGTCCGCCTCTTCGACACCGAGGAGGAACAGGCCGAGGCGATGTGGAAGGGCACGCGAAGGCTGATCCTCCGCAACATCCCCGTCAATCCCGCGAAGTTCGCCTCGGAGAAGCTCACCAACGCGCAGAAGCTGGCCCTGTCCGCCAACCCGCACGGCACGATCCAGGCCCTGTTCGACGACTGCGCGATGGCGGCCGCGGACAAGCTGATCGGCGACTTCGGGGGGCCGGCGTGGGACGAGGAGTCGTACCGGAAGCTGTACGACAAGGTGCGCGCCGAGATCGTCGACACGACGGTCCGTACGGTCGGGCAGGTGCAGCAGGTGCTGGCCGCCTGGCAGGCCTGTGAGCGCCGTCTGAAGGCCGTACGGAGCCCCGCGCTGCTGGCAAACCTGACGGACGTCCGCAAGCAGCTGGACGCCCTCGTGAAGCCGGGCTTCGTGACGTGGGCCGGTATACGACGGCTCCCCGACCTCATGCGCTATCTGGTGGCCGCCGACCGGCGCCTCCAGCAGATGCCGACCAACGTCCAGCGGGACACCACCCGCATGGAGAAGGTCCACGAGATGCAGGACGAGTACGCCTGGCTCCTGGAGCAGCTTCCCCAGGGCCGGCCGGTGCCGCAGCAGGTCCTGGACATCCGCTGGATGCTGGAGGAGCTGCGGGTCAGCTACTTCGCGCACGCGCTGGGCACGGCGTACCCGATCTCCGACAAGCGGATCGTGAAGGCGATCGACTCGGCTGTCCAGTAACAGACCGGGTACGCGGAGTGAGTTCGACCAGGACCCACACCCTCCTGTACAGTCCTTCTCGCAGCACAGCGCAGACAAAGTGCCGCAAAACCTGGTCCTGTGGAGCAGTTTGGAGTGCTCGCCACCCTGTCAAGGTGGAGGCCGCGGGTTCAAATCCCGTCAGGACCGCACAATGCCGAGGCCCGCATCCCCCTAGGGGAAGCGGGCCTCCCGCATGTCACGGCCGACAACCCCGCCCCTCCCCACCCCGCCAAGGCGGAGACCGCGCCCACGGCACAGCCGCGATCAGATGCAGCAAACCCCGCCAGGACCGCATGACGCGGAGGCCCGCACCCCTAAGGAAAGCGGGCCTCCCGCATGTCACGGCCGGCAACTCCGCCCCACCCCACACGAGGCCGCGCCCACGGCGCAGGCGCGATCGGATACGGCACATCCCGCCAGGACCGGATGACGAAGAGGCCCGCACCCCCGTGGGAAGCGGGCCTCTTCTTCGTCCCAGGCGCCAGGGCATGCCTCTCACACTGTTGGCCGGGGAGCGGGGGTGGGCTCTTGACGGGGTCACATTCCCTCGCTACCCAGAAGACAGGGCTCGCTTCCCCTCGGCCCCCTTCTGGAGGTGGCGTATGGCGGCTTCGGTGCGGCATGAGACGCGAGCCCTGTTGCGGGCCCATCTGGCGGCCGCCTCGTCGTACCGGCACCGGACCCGGCACTGCCCGGTCTGCCATCAGCTGCTGCGGCTGGCCATGGACTCCGCCCCGCTCCCCACGGAGGCCCCCGAGGACACCGCGGAGGACGAGGGTCCCGTCGGCGTGTGACCGACGCGGGGCCCAACGGCCGTTCTCCCGTGGGACGGTGGAGGCTCCAGCTCCATTAGCGCACGGGTGGCAGCACAAACAACCCGTGCGGTATGTGACGGGAGTCACCGCATAAGTTCCTGAAACGGCGGTACTTACACCCCGCCTACAACAAGTCAATTTAATATGTGCAATTGCACCACCCTGGGACCTCTCCCGCAGCGTCCCGCCGGCGTCCCCCCGACCTCCTTCTGGGCGCATCCACAGCAGATCCGACAGGCCTCCTCAGACTCCGACAAGGCTGCTCACAAGGCCGCCCGTCACGGTCGGGCCAAGCCCCACGGACGCACAAAAAAGATCGCGCTGGACCCGGCGGAGTCCAGCGCGATCTACGACGCACCCTGTGTCGCTGCCTGAGAGGTTCTGTCAGCCTGGGCGTGGGCCCTGTTGGGGCAGGTCCCGCGTCGCTTGGAGCTAGGGTGTCGGGCGCCTCGGCCAGTTGGGGGACCGGTCGGTTTGCCCGCTATTCAGTTGGTCAGGCCTCGCTGCGCTGCTGCGGGATACCCGCGAGCAGAGCGCGGACCTCAGCCTCGCGGTAGCGTCGATGCCCGCCCAGCGTGCGGATCGACGTGAGCTTGCCGGCCTTCGCCCACCGCGTGACCGTCTTGGGGTCGACACGGAACATGGTGGCGACCTCAGCCGGGGTCAGCAGCGGCTCGGCATCAGGGGTGCGAGCGGTCATGAGCGGCCTCCTCGGGAGAACCGAACCTTCTCGGTTCTTTCCTCTAAATTCTGCACCTTGACCCGCGTTGCCCGAAATGGCGGACGCGAGTCGAGTCGGTTATAGGACGAACGGCTTGTCCTCGGCACTACAACTACACCATCCGTCCAGCCGCGTCGGCCAAACCGATGGAATTGCCCTCCCAGGTAGTCATCAGCCGCGGAAGCCGATGGACCATGCCATAGCGGACAGTCACGCCACTGTGACGATCAGTCACATGACGATCAGGAGTCACCAGACCCCCCAAAGCGCGTGCAATGCTGAGATTCCGCCCACAGTGCACCACACATGGACGGAAGGAGCCCTCCCCGGGCTCCTTGTCCTATTTTGGCACGAGGAGTGGCAAGAGGCGCAAGAGCCGTGTAAGTGCGGTCCGTCACCCTTGACGCAAAAGCCCGGATCGGGACCAACGTCCCGTGCGTTCACTGAAGTGCCGTCAACGTACGTTGTTTCATGGCATCTGGGCCGTGACGTACATCACTCACCACTCATACGTCACCCAGGTGTCATCCGACCGTCACACCATCACACAACCCGGCACTCAGTACGGCGCGGTCGGTATCGGCACTCACACCGGCGCTCAGTTCGCGGACCGCCGGTCCCGCACCGCCCGCCACCGCTCCACCAGCCGCCCGTAGGCCTCCCCGGCCGAGGCCCCGTCGCCCTGCCGCAGCGCCTCGATGCCGGCCGCCACGTCGGCCGCCGAATGGTCGTCCTCCAGGTCACCGGCCGGCAGGGCGTGCACCAGACCGCCGTAGTCCAGTTCGACCACCGAGCGCGGATGGAACTCCTCCAGCCAGCGGCCCACGTCCACCAGGCCGTCGATCAGCGGCCCTTCCTCGATGGTGTCCTTGAGCGTGCGCAGTGCCCGGGCCACCCGGCGCCGGGCCTGCACCATCGGCGTGCGGTAGCGCAGCATCGGCGGGATCTCGCCGGTGCCCTTCTCGTAGCGGCGCTCCTCGTCGGAGACCAGCACGAACCAGTTCAGCGGCACCTGCCAGGTCGCCGTACGGATCCAGGGCCGGGAGTCGGGGTTGCGGACCAGCCACCGCTCGTAGTCCATCGTGGCCTGCCGGCGGACGACCGGGGGCAGCATCGCGTCCAGGACCGTCTTCGGCAGTTCGTCGGGCAGCTCCTGCAGGGCCTGCCAGCCGCGCAGCCGGGTCCGCCACGGACACACGCACACGACACCGTCGACCTCGAGCACGAAGGCGTCACTGCTCTCCTGCACCGGCACCGGGACCGGCGGTGTGGGCAGCAAGTCGGCCAGGGCCCGCCGGAGTTCGTCCTGGTAGGAGGGCCGGTCGGGGCGGCGGGCGTAGCGCGACCAGTGGCCGCGCTCGGGCTCCGGGAAGGCGGCCAGCGGCTCGTACACACGCAGGTACGTCGCGTAGGGGACGATCACCGAGGACACCTTGGGCACGCCTGCTCCCTCCCCATCGGACCGGGCTCGAAACCAGCGGAACCCCACCGCGGGGTCAGCCGCAGTCAGCCGCGAAAACCACAGCAAATCGTCCCACGCTCATACGTGCGCACACGACGCGGGAGAGTGATCCTGAACACGGCGCGGATGGTGGACGGGCAATAGCTCTACGCTCATGCCAGGCCCCCGCCACCTGTACGGGAGCCCCCCGCTCCACTCGCCGCGAACACAACCGGGAGTCACCACAGTGGCCGACGTTTCCACCGGCGTCCTGCACACCCTGTTCCACTCGGACCAGGGCGGTCACGAGCAGGTCGTGCTCTGCCAGGACCGCAAGAGCGGCCTCAAGGCCGTCATCGCCATCCACTCCACCGCGCTGGGCCCCGCCCTGGGCGGCACCCGCTTCTACCCGTACGCGAACGAGGCGGAGGCCGTCGCCGACGCCCTCAACCTCGCGCGCGGGATGTCGTACAAGAACGCCATGGCCGGTCTCGACCACGGCGGCGGCAAGGCCGTGATCATCGGGGACCCCGAGCGCGACAAGACCGAGGAGCTGCTGCTCGCCTACGGGCGGTTCGTGGCCTCGCTCGGCGGCCGGTACGTCACCGCCTGCGACGTCGGTACGTATGTCGCCGACATGGACGTCGTCGCCCGTGAGTGCCGGTGGACCACCGGCCGCTCCCCGGAGAACGGCGGCGCCGGCGACTCCTCCGTGCTCACCGCGTACGGCGTCTACCAGGGCATGCGGGCCAGCGCCCAGCACCTGTGGGGCGACCCCTCGCTCCGCGGCCGTACCGTCGGAATCGCGGGAGTCGGCAAGGTCGGCCACCACCTGGTGGAGCACCTGCTGGTGGAGGGCGCCCGGGTGGTCGTCACGGACGTGCGCCGGGAGGCCGTCGGCCGGATCTCCGACCGGCACCCCCAGGTCCAGGTCGCCACCGACACCGAAGCCCTGATCCGCGTCGAGGGCCTCGACATCTACGCGCCCTGCGCGCTCGGCGGCGCCCTCAGCGACGAGTCGGTGCCGGCGCTGACCGCCAGGGTGGTGTGCGGGGCGGCCAACAACCAGCTCGCGCACCCGGGTGTCGAGAAGGACCTCGCCGACCGCGGGATCCTCTACGCGCCGGACTACGTGGTGAACGCCGGCGGGGTCATCCAGGTCGCCGACGAGCTACACGGGTTCGACTTCGACCGGTGCAAGGCCAAGGCGGCGAAGATCTTCGACACCACGCTGGCCATATTCGCTCGTGCGAAGGATGACGGAATTCCGCCTGCCGCGGCGGCCGACCGGATCGCCGAACAGCGGATGCACGAAGCGTCAACGGCCGGTGGACGCTGACCGAACACCGGGTTTCCGCACGGATTTCCGGTACCCGCCGGCGGACAGTTGGAGAGAACTCTCACGTTCGTCGGCGGGTCGCTCGCCAGGAAGTGGTTAAAATCGTCGTTGACCAGCGAGGACGGGGCGCCTCGCGGGTCGTGCAGCCAGGCGCGTGGTGCGGGCGACGTACCGTATGGGCGCGGGCTCAGGTACCGTGGAAGCCCTACGGACCGGTCTCTCCGAGGAGAGTCCGTTCCGGATCATGAACGCGTGTCAGACTCTGGGGCCGTCGAGCCCCGTCACCGAGGGGGTCGAGCCATGGGGCGCGGCCGGGCCAAGGCCAAGCAGACGAAGGTCGCCCGCCAGCTGAAGTACAACAGCGGTGGGACTGACCTGTCACGTCTGGCCAGCGAGCTGGGCGCTTCGACTTCGAGCCAGCCGCCGAATGGCGAGCCGTTCGAGGACGACGACGAGGATGATGACCCGTACGCCCAGTACGCGGATCTCTACAATGACGTTGACGACGAGGACGAGGACGACCAGTCCGGTCCCCAGTCCCAACATCGTCGCGGTGCGTGATGCCTGCGGCTGCTTAGCCGCGTACACACCCGGTCCGGGGTTTCCAACGCCGGACCGGGTTTTGTGCTGGCCTCGCGGCCGGTCGGCCCCTGTGCCCCGTACGTAGTGCTCCTATGCCGTAGCGGTGCTATGCGTAGTGGTCCTATGCGTAGTCGCCGACCAGCTCCGCGCCACTGGTGTGCTCGCCGCGCTCGGTGATCTCGCCGGCCACCCATGCCTCGACCCCGCGGTCGGCCAGTGTGGCCAGCGCCACGTCCACCGATTCCTGCGGGACCATCGCGATCATGCCGACACCCATGTTGAGCGTCTTCTCCAGTTCGAGCCGCTCGACCTCGCCGGTGCGCCCGACCAGGTCGAAGATCGCGCCGGGGGTCCAGGTGGAGCGGTCGACGCTCGCGTGCAGGTGGTCCGGGATCACCCGGGCCAGGTTCGCGGCGAGTCCACCGCCGGTCACATGGCTGAACGCGTGCACCTCGGCGGTGCGGATCAGGGCCAGGCAGTCCAGCGAATAGATCTTGGTCGGCTCCAGGAGTTCCTCGCCGAGGGTGCGGCCGAGCTCCTCGATGTGGGCGTCGAGCGCGAGGCCCGCCTGGTTCAGCAGAACATGCCGGACCAGGGAGTACCCGTTCGAGTGAAGCCCGGAGGACGCCATGGCGATCACCGCGTCACCCGTACGGATACGATCCGCGCCGAGCAGCCGGTCGGCCTCCACCACGCCCGTACCGGCGCCGGCCACATCGAAGTCGTCCGCGCCGAGCAGGCCCGGGTGCTCGGCGGTCTCGCCGCCCACCAGGGCGCAGCCGGCCAGCACACAGCCCTCGGCGATGCCCTTGACGATCGCCGCGACCCGCTCGGGGTGGACCTTGCCGACACAGATGTAGTCGGTCATGAACAGCGGCTCGGCACCGCACACCACGATGTCGTCCATGACCATGGCGACCAGGTCGTGACCGATGGTGTCGTACACGCCCAACTGGCGGGCGATGTCGACCTTGGTACCCACGCCGTCCGTCGCGGAGGCGAGCAGCGGGCGCTCGAAGCGCTTGAGGGCGGAGGCGTCGAAGAGGCCGGCGAAACCGCCGAGGCCGCCCAGCACCTCGGGGCGCCGGGTCTTCTTCACCCACTCCTTCATCAGCTCTACGGCGCGGTCGCCCGCTTCGATGTCGACGCCGGCAGCCGCGTAGGAAGCACCGGTGGACAGGCCCGTCGCCGGAGGCGACTGATCAGACACATCAGACATTGCCTGGGATCTTTCGGGTTGGTTTCTACGAGGCTTACGGGCGACGGATCGCGTCGGCCGCGGCCGTGGCTGCCGGACCGGCGGCCAGTTCGGTCTCCAGGAGCTGCTTGCCCAGCAGCTCGGGGTCCGGGAGCTCCATCGGGTACTCGCCGTCGAAGCAGGCACGGCAGAGGTTCGGCTTGGCGATGGTGGTCGCCTCGATCATGCCGTCGATGGAGATGTACGCCAGGGAGTCGGCGCCGAGCGAGGTGCCGATCTCGTCGATGGTCATGCCGTTGGCGATGAGCTCGGCGCGGGTGGCGAAGTCGATGCCGAAGAAGCAGGGCCACTTCACGGGCGGCGAGGAGATCCGGATGTGGACCTCGGCCGCGCCGGCCTCGCGCAGCATGCGCACCAGGGCCCGCTGGGTGTTGCCGCGCACGATCGAGTCGTCGACGACGACCAGCCGCTTGCCCTTGATGACTTCCTTCAGCGGGTTCAGCTTCAGGCGGATGCCGAGCTGCCGGATGGTCTGCGAGGGCTGGATGAAGGTCCGGCCGACGTAGGCGTTCTTGACCAGACCGTTGCCGAACGGGATACCGGAGGCCTCCGCGTAGCCGATGGCGGCCGGGGTGCCGGACTCCGGGGTCGCTATCACCAGGTCGGCGTCGGCCGGGGCTTCCTTGGCGAGCTTGCGGCCCATCTCCACTCGGGAGAGGTAGACGTTCCGGCCGGCGATGTCGGTGTCGGGGCGGGCCAGGTACACATACTCGAAGACACAGCCCTTGGGCTTCGCATCCGCGAATCGCGAGGAACGCAGACCGTTCTCGTCGACGGCGACGAACTCGCCCGGCTCGATCTCGCGGACGTAGCTCGCGCCGCAGATGTCGAGGGCGGCGGACTCGGAGGCGATGACCCAGCCACGCTCCAGGCGGCCGAGGACCAGCGGGCGAATGCCCTGCGGGTCGCGGGCGGCGTAGAGGGTGTGCTCGTCCATGAAGACGAGGGAGAAGGCGCCCCGGACCTTCGGCAGGACCGCGTGCGCGGCCTCCTCGATGGTCAGCGGCTTGCCGTCGGCGTCGACCTGGGCCGCGAGGAGCGCGGTGAGCAGGTCGGTGTCGTTGGTGGCGGCGACCCGGGTGGACCGGCCGTGGGTGTCCTTCGGGAGGTCGGCGACCATCTCGGCGAGCTGCGCCGTGTTGACGAGGTTGCCGTTGTGGCCGAGCGCGATCGAGCCGTGCGCGGTGGCGCGGAACGTCGGCTGGGCGTTCTCCCACACGGAGGCGCCGGTGGTCGAGTAGCGGGCGTGACCGACCGCGATATGACCCTGGAGCGACCCGAGCGAAGTCTCGTCGAAGACCTGGGAGACAAGCCCCATGTCCTTGAAGACGAGGATCTGGGAGCCGTTGCTGACCGCGATACCCGCGGATTCCTGGCCCCGATGCTGGAGGGCGTACAGCCCGAAGTACGTGAGCTTGGCGACCTCTTCACCCGGAGCCCAGACACCGAAGACGCCGCAAGCGTCCTGGGGGCCCTTCTCACCGGGGAGCAGATCGTGATTGAGGAGACCGTCACCACGTGGCACGCCACCGAGTGTAGGCGAGATCGACCACTGGTCCGAATTGGGGATACCCGGCCGTAATGGATCTACGACCGTGGACGCGGTTGTGGCTTTCTCCATTTCCGCTGGTCAACGCGGTGGGAGGATTCTCCAGCCGAGGCCCGTTCGTGCGGTCCGGTGTCCGCGCAAGCCCCTCACACCGTATCCCTGAGTGAGGTGTCGCACATCATTCGGGGGCCCGGAGGTCACTTCCTCGACAGCTGGACCCGGTCGCCGGCGGCGGTGCCGAGGGTGAGTTTCCTGCCTTCGGCCTGGGTGGTGAGCGGCCCCGCGGTGAGGGTGCGGGCGAGGGCGCGCTCGAAGGTCATGCGGGTGTTGCCGCAGGCCATACGGGTGGTGCGGGGGTTGCTCAGCCGGATCCTGTCGTCCGTGACCTTCGCCGTGGCGCTGAACTGGTTGCACCCGAAGCTGCCGGCGGCCTGGCCGTCCTCGATCTTCATATGGGCCTGTGCCGGGGCGCGCCGGGTGGTGCCGTCGACGGTCACGCTGTCGACGGTCCACTCGATTCCGGTCACCGGTGGCTGAGTCCCCACGGAGACTCCGGCTTTCTCACCGCCGCAGGCCACCGCCAGCGGGACGAGCACGGCGGCCGCCGTCATGGTCAGGGTCATACGCTGCGTGCGCTGCTTGTACCCGTACATGCCGATTCGACGGAACGCACCGGGTGATCGGTTCCCTCAGCTCATGAGGGGCAGCAGGGCCCCGATGTCCGCCCGCTCGCCGCTGGCGCTGACCTTGGCGTCCGCCACGGCCTCCTTCCATTCCAGCCGTCCGGTGGCCAGCCGCGCCCAGGTGAGCGGATCGGTCTCGACGACGTTCGGCGGGGTGCCGCGGGTGTGCCGGGGCCCTTCGACGCACTGCACCACGGCGTACGGCGGCACGCGCACCTCGGTGGAGCCGCCGGGCGCCTTGACGGCGAGCGCGTCGGCCAGCAGCCGGGTGCAGGCGGCCAGGGCCTGCCGGTCGTACGGCACCTCCAGTCCCGGGACGGCCGCGTTGAGGTCGTCAGTGTGGACGACGAGCTCGACGGTCCGGGTGACCAGGTAGTCGTCGAGGGACATCGCGCCGGCGCTGGTGGCGAGCGGCCGGGTGCCGGGGTGTGCGGCGAGGAGGGCGTGGAGGCCGTCGTCGGCGTCGGCGAGGTAGGCGTCGAGGTCGGGGTGACCGCCGGCGAGCCGCCGGGTGAAGTCGGAGATCGCCGAGGAGTTGACGCCGGTCCGGAAGGGCCAGTCGAGAAGGGCCGCGTCCGCCGTGGCCGGCTCGGGCTCGTCCAGGCCCCGTTGGACGGCGGTGACGGCCATGCCGATGTGGGCGACGAGCTCCCGTACGGTCCACTCGCCGAGCCGGGTGGGGAGCGCGAGCTGCTCGGGGGTGAGCGTGCGGACGGCATCCCTCACGTTCGTGAACTGGGCGAAAACCGCCGTACGGACCTTGCCGGGGTCGTACGTCCTGGTGCGTTTCTTGGCCGGTGGCATGGCGGTGAGCCTATTCAGGGGCGCAGCTTGACCGCGAGCGAGTAAAGGCGGGTGATCTGGGTTTCGCTGTCGTTGTCGTCGGAGACCAGGTAGAGCGGGTACCAGCCCTTGTACCGGCCTGACTTCCAGGGGTCGCCGAGGGCCATGCCCTCCACGTTGTCCAGGAGCGGGTGCTGCGGGGTGGCGGCCGGGACGGCGACCGCGCCGGGGCCGCCCGCTGGGCAGGTCGCCATGTCGACGACGAGTTCGTCGGCGGCGAAGATGTGCGCGGACTGGTGCCACAGGGAGGTGAGCTTGGTCACGTCCTGTGCCTTGCCGAGGGAGAGCTCGGCGATCCGGATCTCCGAGCCGAGGCCGGCGGTGTACTGGCGTTCCAGCGCGAGGAGGTTGCCGTTGTCGTCGATGGCGCTCAGCTCGGACAGGTACATGCCGTCGTCGGCGAGGAACGCGTACTGCCCGTCCGAGGTGTAGCTGCCACCGGGCGTTCCCGTGTAGCGCTGGATGCGGATGATGCCCCGGCCGCGGGTGTCGCCGTCATCGGCCAGGGGTGCCTCCCAGCCGGCGTAGAGATGACGGCCGTCCGGCGAGACGGCGAGGGACTCGATACTGCGGCCGGTCTGCGCGGACCCCTCGGGCGCGTAGCGCAGTTTCTGCGGAATGGGGAAGTCCTTGCCGATCTGCCGCCCGGTCGCGATGTCGAAGCGGCGGATGGCCGGGCCGGTCTCGGAGGCGATCAGCATGGTCCTGCCGCCCTTCTCGATGACCATGGCCTCGCCGTCGTACCAGTCGCCGTCGATCGGGAACTTCGTGCCGTCCGCGCGACGCAGCGGCACCGCCGTGGCGGCGCTGGGGCTCAGCTTGAACGGCGACCCGAGGGTGACCGGCCACACCCGGCCCGGCGAGTTGTCGGCGAGCGCGAGCGCCTTGACGTCCTTGCCCTGCGAGACGAGGGCGAGGGCGGACAGGCCCGCGATCTTCTCGTAGTCGACGCTCTGCTTGTTCAGCGCGTCGGAGTGGTCGAGCAGTACGGCGCGCGGCGCCGCCGCGTCGGCCGGCGAGGGGACCGCGCAGGGGCCGGCGGCGGCCGCCGGGTGCGTGTCGTGCCACCAGTGGACGAGGGGCTGGGTGCCGAGGCCGAGGGCGAGACCGAGGGCACCGGCGGTGAGGGAGAGGACGGAGGTGCGGATCTTCTGCCAGCGGGTGGGAGGGGGCGGGGCGGCCGGGTACAGCGGGGGCACTACAGCGGCGTTGTGGACGAAACCGAGTCCGCCGGTGTTGTTGCGGTCCTGGTCCTGCGGTTCCTGCGGTATCTCGGGTTTGAGAGCACGGATGCGTTCCTTCACTTCCAGGAACAGGTCGCGCAGGCCCAGCATCTCGGGGCCGCCGGGCAGCCCCTGGCGCATGACGTCGACCAGGGCGCCGGTGAACAGGGTGCAGCGCTTGGGGTCGGGGGCGTGCGAGGGCCGGTCGCGCGGAGCGGAGGCCATGACGTAGGAACCGTTGACGTCCTTCAGCGTGCGCACGGCCGTCTCGACGCTCTGTCGGTGGCCGTCCGTCATCTCCGTCAGAACCCGGCCGCTGAAACAGCAGTCGAGGATCAGGACACGGCGCAGTGCGGCGCCCTTGTTGTGGATGGCGAGGCGGACGTCGCTGGAGCGGACGCAGGTGTCCGGATGGTCCTCGGCCGACTCGGGCAGGGTGAGCAGCAGTTGTTGCTGATCATCATGGCGGTCGATGAGCCCGTGCCCGGCGTAGTAGACGATCAACGCGTCCTCGGCGAGCTCGGCGGCGTCCCGGATCGGGCCGACCAGCGCGGCCGGTGTGGTCGGGTTGGCGACCGTACGGATCCGGTCCTCGGGGATGCCCCAGATCTGCGGGTCCGTGAGCACGGCCCGTAGCTCCGTGAGGTTGTACTTGACGCTGCGCAGCGAGTCCAGGTGCTCGTAGTCGTCCACGCCGATCAGTACGCAGGCGGAACGCTCGGGGTCGATCCGACCGAAACTCTCGACCGTACGGGTCTGCGCGGTGTCCGTCACCGCGGCTCTCCGTCCTGCCCGTCGGCGCCGTCGTCCTGCCCGTCCGCGTCGTCCGCCTGCCCGAATCCGCGCAGTAGCTCCGCCACCTGGTCGGGGTCGATTCCGGTGATGTCGATGGTGACCCGGGCCTGTGGCCGGAGGCCCTGCCGCCAGGCCAGATAGGACAGTTGGAGCTGTCCCAGGCTGCTCACGGTGGACAGCACCGCGAGGACGAGGTCGACACCCGGCCCCATCCGCCCGGTGCCGGTGTCGGTGTCGGCCACCCGCGTCACCCGGGCGTGGCCGCGCAGGGCGCGGTCGGCCGCCAGCCAGTCGTACAGGGACTGAAGTTCCTTCTCGCGGGTGGATCCCGCCGCTTCGAACCTGATCTCCATCCGACCGCTCCCCCGGCTCGTTCACGGATGTGTCCGACTCCAACTACCTCATTGGCACCGCCAGTTGGCGAGTCACATTTTCCCGGAGGTGCGCGGAGACACGCCTGCTGTCGGAAGAGGCTGAACCAAACCTTCACGGCGAAGCCCTCCAGCCCCTCCTCGACCAGATCGAAGGCGGCGCGGGCGCGTTCCGGGGCGTCGGCGGCGATGCGGTCGACGCCCTCGCCCTCGCCCTCGGCGAGCCGGCGGTGGCGCTGGTGCTGCTGGCGGTACGGCTGCCGAGGGCGCGGGCACGGGTGGCGGTACCGGCGTGAGGTACGGCCACCGACGCGGCGATGAGCGACCCCGGGGCTGTCAGGACGCAAGGTCCTGGCTGGGGCTGATCACCCAGTGGTTGCTGTGGATGACGCGGTCGGCGAAGTCGACGTCGGTTTCGCCGAGGAGGCGGAAGCCGAGGGATCTGCAGATGCCGTTCGAGGGGGCGTTGCTCGTGGCCGGGAAGGCGTGGATGTCGCCCCAGCGGTCCTTATCCCGGGCCTGTTCGAGGAGCGCACGGGCGGCGAGCCTGCCGAGGCCGCGGCCCTGGAACTCGGGGAGGACCATCCAGCCGATCTCCGACATCGGCTCCTCGTCGGACTCGTGCGACCAGACGCAGACATGGCCCGCGACGATGTCGGGGGCGCCGGGATCAGGGACGATCATCTTGATCCACGACGTGTCGGCCGCAGCTTCCGCCGCGTCCCGGCGCACCTTCTCCTTCATCCCCTCGCTGGGCAACGGTCCGCCGAGGTCCCTCATCATCACGGGGTCGCAGCGCATGCGGAGGTAGGCGTCGACGTCGTCCGGGGTGACGTCACGCAAGTACACGGGCTCCTCCTTCAGAAGGACGTGGTGTCCAGCTCGAACCCGAAGGGTTCCGGGAGGGTGACGGGCTTGCCGAACGGCAGGGTGTGCCGGTCGACGTAGTCTCCGTCCTCCGGGTCGCTGAAGAGTGAGACGGCCTCTCGTTCGCGGTCGACGAGGAGATAGAGAGGGATCCCTGCTCGGGCGTAGCAGCGTCGTTTGCCTTCGCGGTCGGTCTGTGGCCTTCCATTGGTGATCTCACAGACGAGCTCAAGGCCGGCGGGGTTCATCCAGCCGGGGGCATCACGGAAGAGATCGGCGTCCTCGGGTGCGACGGCGAGGTCGGGAACGACATGGTCCTTGGGACTGCCGCCACCGACGGGAACCTGCACGCCTTTGTGGCCGCTGATGTCCATCTCGACGGCGGAGCGGCGGGCGATCTGGGTGTTGATGCGGGACGCGATGTGTTCGTGGTGTCCCTCCGGAACGCCGCTGATGAAGATCTCCCCCTCGATGAGTTCCAGCGTGAGGTCTTCGGGAGCCTCCCTCTCGGCGACCGCGAAGACGGTTTCGATCCATGCGCCGTCACCGCCTACGGACGAGAGCAGCCGGGCTGTGGGTGCGATGGTCACGGGCGATCACCTCCTTCGTCAGCACGGTAAGGGCGGCCACGGCCCACATGACCGACGAACGCGGCGAATGCCTCCGGCGGGACGGCGAGGGTGGGGCCGTTCGGGAGTTTGGAGTCGCGGACGGCGACCAGGGTGTGGGTGGGGATGAGGTTGGCTATCTCGACGCAGCTGCTGCCGTTGTCGCCGCTGTAGGAGGACTTGAACCAGGCGTGCTCTGGGACGTTCATGGCTGTTCCAACTCTTCTGCTACTCGGTGCAGGAATGCCTGTGTCTCGCGGGGCGGGGCCGCTTCAGCACGCATGGCGTCGAACCTGCGCGCGTACTTCCAGATCTCCGTGTCCTTATCCGTGACACTCACTCCCTCCAGAACGTCCACGCTCACCACCCTGGGCAACGGCGGCTCGAAGTCCATCAGGATGAAGTTGTCCCGCGCCCGGTAGACCGGTTGAGACATGGGGAGGATCTGCACGGTCACGTGATCGAGAGTGGCCAACTCGGCCAGGTGCTCGTACTGTTCACGCATGATGTCGTGACTGCCGATCACACGACGCACAGCGGCCTCGTCAAGGATCGCATGGATCTCGACCGGGCAGTCGCTCCGGGTGATGGCCTCCTTGCGCCTCATGCGGATCTCGATGTTCCGCTCCACGAACTCCGTTGTGCGCTCATCGATCGGCTTGGCGGTCTCGAACTGCGCGCGAGCGTACGCCTCCGTCTGGAACAGCCCGAAGATCACGTCCGGCAGGTAGACGCGGAGGATCTTGGCGTCGCCCTCTAACCCGACACTCATCCTCAAGAACCACGTCCGCTGAGCCGACCGGACGACAAGGCCCCGCCTGTGGAAACAGACGGGGCCTACGACGTCGTACGACCGCTTACGCCAGCAGCGCCTCGATCGTGCCCTCGTGGGCCTCGCGGAGTTCCGCCAGCGAGAGCTCGAACTCGCCCTGTACGTCCACCGAGTCGCCGTCCACGACACCGATGCGCGTCACCGGCAGGCCCCGCGCGCCGCACATGTCGTTGAAGCGGACCTCCTCGGAGCGGGGGACGGCCACGATCGCCCGCCCTGCCGACTCGGAGAGGAGGAAGGTGAACGCGTCCAGGCCGTCGGGGACGACGAGTCGCGCGCCCTTCCGACCCAGCAGCGCCGACTCCACGACCGCCTGGATCAGACCGCCGTCGGACAGGTCGTGCGCCGAGTCGATCATGCCGTCGCGGGAGGCGGAGATCAGGATCTCGGCCAGGAGGCGCTCGCGCTCCAGGTCGACCTTCGGGGGCAGGCCGCCCAGGTGGTCGTGGACGACCTGGGACCAGGCCGAGCCGCCGAACTCCTCACGCGTGTCGCCGAGGAGGTAGAGCAGCTGGCCCTCCTCCTGGAAGGCGACCGGCGTACGGCGGGCCACGTCGTCGATCACGCCGAGGACGGCGACGACCGGGGTGGGGTGGATGGCCACCTCGCCGGTCTGGTTGTAGAGCGAGACGTTGCCGCCGGTCACCGGGGTACCCAGCTGCCGGCAGGCGTCGGCCAGACCGCGTACCGCCTCGGCGAACTGCCACATCACCGCCGGGTCCTCCGGCGAACCGAAGTTCAGGCAGTCCGAGACCGCCAGCGGCTTGGCGCCCGTCGTGGCCACGTTCCGGTAGGCCTCGGCCAGCGCCAGCTGCGCGCCCGCGTACGGGTCCAGCTTGGCGTAGCGGCCGTTGCCGTCCGTCGCGATGGCGACACCGAGGCCGGTCTCCTCGTCCACGCGGATCATGCCGGAGTCCTCCGGCTGGGCGAGGACGGTGTTGCCCTGCACGAAGTGGTCGTACTGCGAGGTGATCCACTTCTTGGAGGCCTGGTTCGGAGACGCCACCAGCCTGAGGATCTGATCGCGAAGCTCCTCGCTCGACGCCGGCCGCGGCAGCTCGTTCGCGTCGTCCGCCTGGAGCTGGTCCTGCCAGGACGGACGGGCGTACGGACGCTCGTAGACCGGGCCGTCGTGCGCGACCGTGCGCGGGTCGACGTCGACGATCTTCTCGCCGTGCCAGAAGATCTCAAGGCGGTCGCCGTCGGTCACTTCACCAATGACCGTCGCGATGACGTCCCACTTGGCGCAGATCTCCAGGAAGCGGTCGACCTTCTCCGGCTCCACGACCGCGCACATGCGTTCCTGCGACTCGCTCATGAGGATTTCCTCGGGCGAGAGGGTCGAGTCGCGCAGGGGGACGTCGTCCAGCGTCACGGTCATGCCGCCGGAGCCGTTCGACGCCAGTTCGCTGGTCGCGCAGGACAGGCCCGCCGCGCCCAGGTCCTGGATGCCGACGACCAGCTTCTCCGCGAAGGCCTCCAGGGTGCACTCGATGAGGAGCTTCTCCTGGAAGGGGTCGCCGACCTGGACGGCCGGCCGCTTGGAGGGCTTGGCGTCGTCGAAGGTCTCGGACGCGAGGATCGAGGCACCACCGATGCCGTCACCACCCGTACGAGCCCCGTACAGGATGACCTTGTTGCCGGCGCCGGAAGCCTTGGCGAGGTGGATGTCCTCGTGCCGCATCACGCCGATCGCGCCCGCGTTGACCAGCGGGTTGCCCTGGTAGCAGGCGTCGAAGACGACCTCGCCACCGATGTTGGGCAGGCCCAGGCAGTTGCCGTAGCCGCCGATGCCGGCGACGACGCCCGGGAGGACGCGCTTGGTGTCCGGGTGGTCGGCCGCGCCGAAGCGCAGCGGGTCGACCACGGCCACCGGGCGTGCGCCCATCGCGATGATGTCGCGGACGATGCCGCCGACACCGGTCGCCGCGCCCTGATAGGGCTCGACGTACGACGGGTGGTTGTGCGACTCGACCTTGAAGGTGACGGCGTAGCCCTGGCCCACGTCCACCACGCCCGCGTTCTCGCCGATGCCGACAAGGAGCGCGTCGCTCTGCGGGGCCTTCTCGCCGAACTGGCGGAGATGGACCTTGGAGGACTTGTACGAGCAGTGCTCGGACCACATCACCGAGTACATGGCGAGCTCGGCGCCGGTCGGGCGGCGGCCGAGGATCTCCACCACCCGCTCGTACTCGTCCTTCTTCAGGCCGAGTTCGGCCCAGGGCAGCTCGACGTCGGGGGTCGCGGCCGCGTGCTCGACCGTGTCCAGAGGCGTCCGGCTCATGCGTTGACCAGCTTCTTGAGGATCGAGGTGAAGAAGGGGAGACCGTCGGTACGGCCGCTGCCGATGAGCGGCTCGACGGCGTGCTCCGGGTGCGGCATCAGGCCTACGACGTTTCCGGCCTCGTTGGTGATGCCGGCGATGTCACGGAGCGAGCCGTTCGGATTCATGCCGAGGTACCGGAAGACCACCCGCCCCTCGGCCTCCAGCTTGTCGAGCGTGTACTCGTCGGCGACGTACCGGCCGTCCATGTTCTTCAGCGGGATGTGGATCTCCTGGCCCTCGCGGTAGTCACCGGTCCAGGCAGTGCCCGCGTTCTCCACCCGCAGCTTCTGGTCGCGGCAGATGAAGTGGAGGTGGTTGTTGCCGAGCATCGCGCCCGGGAGCAGATGCGCCTCGGTGAGGATCTGGAAGCCGTTGCAGATACCGAGGACCGGAAGGCCGGCCTTCGCCTGCTCGATGACGGACTCCATCACCGGCGAGAAACGCGAGATGGCACCGGCCCGCAGATAGTCGCCGTAGGAGAAACCGCCCGGGAGGACCACCGCGTCGACCTGGTGAAGGTCCTTGTCCTTGTGCCAGAGGGCCACCGGTTCGGCACCCGCGAGCCGGATCGCACGCTGGGTGTCCCGGTCGTCCAGACTTCCCGGGAAAGTGACGACGCCAATACGAGCGGTCACTTGGCCGCCTCCGCCACTTCATCGACGCGAACGGTGAAGTCCTCGATCACGGTGTTGGCGAGGAAGGATTCCGCAAGATCGTGGATGCGGGCGAGCGCGGCCTCGTCGACCGGCCCGTCAACTTCCAGTTCGAATCGCTTTCCCTGACGGACGTCGGAGATGCCTTCGAAACCCAGGCGCGGCAGCGCACGCTGGACCGCCTGGCCCTGGGGGTCGAGGATCTCCGGCTTGAGCATGACGTCGACTACGACGCGTGCCACTGGCACTCCCGGTGTTGTGGTGCTGGCTGCTGAGCAGATACCCGCCGGTGCTCCGACAGGCATCTTCAGACTACCCGCACAAAATTTCTACGCGGGTAGAGTTGGAGGAAACTACGTGAGCCGCATCACGATCGGGTGACAGTGGGGGATCCACACGAAAAGTTCTGGGAAAGTTCCCCGGGTTCGCCCACGACATCTATTGCGCTGGGGACACGCGGACGGATTTAGTCGGGCTTCACTTTGTATTGCCAGGCACTGTACAAATGAATTGGCAATAGCCGATACTCGGCACGTCATCTCCGCCATCGCGTCATCGCTGATGAGCTGTATAGACGTGCCACACGAAGGGACCGATATTCGTGGCGCAGAAGGTCGTGGTCACTCTCTTTGACGACATCGACGGCTCGGAAGCGGCGGAAACGATCGCCTTCGGACTCGACGGCAAGTCGTACGAGATCGATCTGAATCAAGCCAACGCCAAGGAACTGCGTAAGGCCCTGGAGCCGTACGTGACGGCCGGCCGCAAGCGGTCGAAGTCGGGCAAGGCGTACAAGCAGACGGAGGTCGCCCCCGACCCGGCGGCCGTACGCGCCTGGGCACAGGCGAACAAGATGGATGTCCCGGCGCGCGGTCGTATCCCGAAGAAGGTCTACGAGGCGTTCAGCGCCGCGCAGTGAGACGCGGCTCGGGCTGTCCTCAGGGACCGTCACCGGCCCCCGAGGGCAGCCGACTTGCGCTACCCCCCTGCTGATCAGCTAATGTCTGGAGCACGCCGAGGGGCGCAGCCGAAAGGCCGAAACCCACGGAGTACATGCGGGTGTAGTTCAGTAGCAGAACATCCCCCTTCCAGGGGGAAGGCGCAGTGTGCAATTCCTGTCACCCGCTCTGCACCGCCGGTCCTGAGCATGCTTGTGGATCAGGTAGGCTGGTGCTCGCACCGATCGGTGGGAGCCGGTCGGGAGCAGTGCGGACGTAGCTCAGTTGGTAGAGCGCAACCTTGCCAAGGTTGAGGTCGCGAGTTCGAGCCTCGTCGTCCGCTCCAGCTCGTAGGAGAAACCCCAGTCACATGACTGGGGTTTTTTCATGCGCCCTCATGTCCCACGACCATGTCCCACGACCATGTCCCACGACACGCTCTGACATTTGTCATGGCGAGTGATGACACCGCGCACTGCTGCCGGAACCGCTCCCCGGGGACGCTCGTCCTATGGAAGCCACGGAAGACAACGAACACGTGATTGAGGTCACAGACCTCCGGCGTGTCTACGGGGGCGGGTTCGAGGCGGTCCGCGGAGTCACCTTCTCCGTGAGCCGTGGGGAGATCTTCGCCCTCCTCGGCACCAACGGCGCCGGAAAGACCTCGACCGTCGAGCTCCTCGAGGGCCTCGCACCGCCGAGCGGGGGCCGGGTGCGGGTGCTGGGCCACGATCCGCACCGGGAGCGGGCCGCCGTACGGCCGCGCACCGGCGTGATGCTCCAGGAGGGCGGCTTCCCGTCCGAGCTGACCGTCGGGGAGACGACCCGGATGTGGGCCGGCTGTACGACCGGAGCCCGGCCCTCGGCCGAGGCACTCGGCATGGTCGGGCTCGCCGGCAAGGCGGACGTCCGGGTCAAGCAGCTCTCCGGCGGTGAACGGCGCCGCCTCGATCTGGCGCTCGCGCTGCTCGGCCGGCCCGAGGTGCTGTTCCTGGACGAGCCGACGACCGGCCTCGACGCCGAAGGGCGCCGGGACACCTGGGAGTTGGTAAGCGCCCTGCGCGACGCCGGCACCACCGTCCTGCTCACCACGCACCATCTGGAAGAGGCCGAGGAACTCGCCGACCGGCTAGGGATCCTGCACGAGGGGCGGATCGCGGCCGCCGGTACGCCGGGCGAGGTGACCGCGGGCCGGCCCGCACGGATCTCCTTCGAGCTGCCGCTCGGGTACTTCGTGGGGGACCTGCCGCCGCTCGCCGCCCTGGGCGTGTGCGGGCACGAGACCCACGGCAGGGCCGTACGGCTGCGGACCCGCGAGGTGCAGCGGACCGCCACCGAGGTGCTGGCCTGGGCCCAGCGGGCCGGGGTCGAGCTGGACCGGCTGGAGGTGCGGTCGGCCTCGCTGGAGGAGGCCTTCCTGGGGATCGCGAAGGAGGCGGTCGTATGAGCACGACGGTCATCGGCGGGCGCCGGGCGGTCGGCGCCGCGGCCCGGCGCCGGCTGGGTGCCCTCGCCCGCGCCGAGTTGCTGCTCCTCGGCCGCAATCGCGGTGCGGTGCTCACCGCGCTGCTGGTGCCGCTCGCACTGCCGTTCAGTGTGCGGCCCGCGATCGACCAGATCGACCTCAAGACCCAGGGGCTGAACGTCGGCACACTGATGCTGACCGCGGCAATCGGGTTCTCCTTCCTCTTCGCCGTGTACACGTCCCTGGTGAGTGCGTACGTGGCCCGCCGGGAGGAACTCGTCCTCAAACGGCTGCGCACCGGCGAGCCGGCCGACGTGGAGATCCTGGCCGGCACCGCCCTGCCCGCCCTCTGTCTCGGCCTGGCGCAGGCCCTGGTGCTCACCGTCGGCTGCGCGGTGCTGCTCCACGCGGGTGCGCCCAAGGCGCCGTATCTCACCCTGCTCGGGATGCTCCTGGGCCTGCTGCTCAGTGCCGCGCTCGCCGCGCTCACCTCGGCCTTCACCCGGACCACCGAGAGCGCCCAGGTCACCGCGCTGCCGCTGGTCTTCGTCTCCATGCTGGGCTCGGGCATCGCCGTCCCCACGGACGTCCTGCCCCACCGGGTCGCCTCGGTCTGTGAACTCCTCCCGCTCTCCCCGGCCGTCCGGCTGGTCCGCGCCGGCTGGACCGGCGAACTCAGCGCCTACGAGGCAATGGGCACGATCCTCACCGCGCTGGCCTGGGCCGTGGTCGCGGTGTTTGCTGTACGGCGGTGGTTCCGCTGGGAACCGCGGCGTTGAGTGGCGAGTGCTCAGTGGGGACGGGACCGGGATGAGCGGGGCAGGCGGCTGGTGGCGGGCGAAGACCACTCCCGCCAAGGTCGAGACGTACACACGCTGGTCGTTCCACTTCTTCGCGGTGATCGAGGTCACCGCGATCGGACTCCCGGTGTTCGGGGAGGCGGGGGCGACGCTCTCGGGCTGGATGACCGCGATGGTCGTCGTCCACGCCATGCTCTGCGCGCTCACCGCCTCCCGGGCGCTGGACTGGACGCGGGGCCGCCGGGAGCAGCCGGTGCGGCTGCTGTGGGCGCTCGGCGCGGCCACGTACGTCTTCGCCGTAACGACCCTGGTGCTGCGCAGGTACGGCGGGCCGGGCGACGACATGCGCAGTGCCGCGGCCACCGTCTTCGTGGGGATCCTGACCTTCGGGGCCGGCACCATGGCGCTCGGCGTCCGCGACCAGCGGCGGGCGGTGGCGTTGATCGCGGGCTTCGCGTTCGGGGCGGGCGTGGTCTCCTTCCCGCTGGGCGTGCGCGGCATCACCGCGCTGGTCACGGCGGGCGTGGTGTTCACGGCCGGCGGCTTCCTCGCCGCCACCTCGGCCTTCTCCGTCTGGCTGCTGAACGCCGTCTACGAGCTCGACGAGGCTCGTGAGACCCGTGCCCGGCTCGCCGTCGCCGAGGAACGGCTGCGGTTCGGCCGCGATCTGCACGACGTGCTCGGCCGGAACCTCGCCGTCATCGCCCTCAAGAGCGAGCTGGCCGTGCAGCTGGCCCGCCGTGAACGGCCCGAGGCGGTGGAGCAGATGATCGAGGTGCAGCGGATCGCGCAGGAGTCGCAGAAGGAGGTACGGGCCGTCGTACGGGGGTACCGGAACGCCGACCTCGCGGCCGAACTCGCCGGCGCACAGGGCGTGTTGGCAGCCGCGGGCATCGACTGCACGGTGACCGGCGACACCGCCGGACTGCCCGCCGAGGTGCAGTCAGCACTCGGATGGGTGGTCCGGGAAGCGACCACCAATGTCCTCCGGCACGGGGACGCGGGACAGTGCACGGTGGGACTACAGGTGCTGGATGGGCGCGTGGTGCTGACGGTGGAGAACGACGGGGTCGCGGTACGAGCCGGAGGTGGGGGCGGCGGGTCCGGGATTGCCGGGCTGCGGGAGCGGCTCGCGGTGGTGGAGGGGACGTTGGAGGCGGGACCGGTGGGGGCGGACGGGTTCCGGGTGGTGGCCTCGGTGCCGCTGGCCGGTCGTACAGCCGATGTGAATGTGAGCGGAGTCACCCCATGACCTCTCCGGTACGGCTGTTGCTCGCCGACGACGAGCATCTGATCCGGGGTGCGCTCGCCGCACTGCTCGGCCTCGAGGACGATCTCGTCGTGGTCGCGGAGGCGGCCACCGGGCCGGAGGCGCTCGCCATGGCACGGGCCCATCGGCCCGACGTGGCGGTGCTTGATCTGCAGATGCCGGGGGCCGACGGTGTGAAGGTCGCCACATCGCTGCGGACCGAACTGCCCGGCTGTCAGGTGATGATCGTGACCGGCCACGGCCGCCCGGGGCATCTGAAACGGGCCCTGGCCGCCGGTGTGCGGGGGTTCGTCCCGAAGACGGTCAGTGCGCAGCGGCTCGCGGAGATCATCCGTACGGTGCACGCGGGAAACAGGTATGTCGACCCCGAGTTGGCCGCCGACGCGATCTCCGCCGGGGACTCGCCGCTGACCGCGCGGGAGGCCGAGGTACTGGAACTGGCGGCCGACGGGGCGCCGGTCGCGGAGATCGCCGAGCGGGCCGCGCTGTCGCCGGGAACCGTACGGAACTACCTCTCCTCGGCCGTCACCAAACTCGGTGCGGAGAACCGTCATACGGCAGTGCGTCTCGCGCGGGAGCGAGGTTGGGTATAGTTGCTCTCGCGCTACGGCGCATGCGGACGTAGCTCAGTTGGTAGAGCGCAACCTTGCCAAGGTTGAGGTCGCGAGTTCGAGCCTCGTCGTCCGCTCCGGAAAGGAAAGCCCCCGGTTCTCGCCGGGGGCTTTCTTTCTTTTCTTGTTTTCTCGTGGCCCTTGCGGGGTCAGCCCCAGCTCTGCCCGGTCAGCCGCTCGTACGCCTCGACGTACTTCGCCCGGGTCGCCTCGACCACCCGCTGCGGCAGCGGCGGCGGGGGCTGCTCGCTCTTCCGGTCCCAGCCGGACTCGGCCGACGTCAGCCAGTCGCGCACATACTGCTTGTCGAACGACGGCTGGACGCGGCCCGGCTCCCACTCGTCGGCCGGCCAGAACCGGGAGGAGTCCGGGGTGAGGACCTCGTCGGCGAGGACGAGGACGTCGTCGCCCCCGGCGCCCTGCTCCAGGCCGAACTCGAACTTGGTGTCGGCCAGGACGATGCCCCGGTCGCGGGCGATGTCCCGGGCCCGCCCGTACACCGCGAGGGTGGCCTGGCGCAGCTGGGCGGCCGTCTCGGCGCCGACCTGCCGGGCGACCTCCTCGTACGAGACGTTCTCGTCGTGCTCGCCGACCTCCGCCTTGGTGGCCGGGGTGAAGATCGGGGCGGGCAGCTCGGAGCCGTCGACCAGGCCCTCGGGCAGGGCGAGGCCGCACACCGTACGGGATTCCTGGTACTCGGCCAGGCCCGAGCCGGTGAGATAGCCGCGGGCCACGCACTCCACCGGGAGCATCTTCAGGGACTTGCAGACCAGGGTGCGGCCCGCCCAGTCGGCGGGGGCGCCCTCGGGCAGCTCGGTGCTGAGGACGTGGTTGGGGACGAGGTCGGCGAGCTTGTCGAACCACCACAGGGAGAGCTGGGTGAGCACCCGGCCCTTGTCGGGGATCTCGGTCGGCAGCACCCAGTCGTACGCGGAGATGCGATCGCTGGCGACCATCACGAGGTCGCCGTCCGCGTTCTGGTACAGCTCGCGCACCTTGCCGGTGTGCACATGCACCAGACCCGGCACCTCGACGGGCTCGGGCTTTTCGACGAATCCGGACACGGTTCCTCCCCGTGGTTCTGTACAGGTGCCCCCGATTCTCCCGTATGCCGGGTTGCCGTCGGACACGGGGTTCAGTCCCGTTTGCAGATGCGGTCCAGGAGGTTGGCGGTGGCGCGCTGGACACGAGGGTCGACATGGCCTGGGCGGTCCAGGGCCGGGGACCAGGCGAAGGTCCCCGACGCGAAGACCAGGGCGCCGGAGGGGGCGCGGTAGAGGGAGGTCTCCTGGTGGCGCAGGGCGCCGTCGTTGTCGGTGTAGGGGGAGTGGGCGAGCAGGATGCGCTCCTCGTGCTCGGGCAGCGTGGTGCGCGGGAAGTAGCGGTCGGCCTCGCCGGCCACCAGGCCCGGCAGTTCGTCGCCCTCCTGCGCGCCGGTGGCCTCCCAGAGCCAGTGGCCGGCGTTGCGCACGATCAGGGGATACGGCTCGGGCACCCGGCCCGCGTACTGGATGCCGACCGTCTGCTGCTCGGGCCGGTCGATCTCCCGCCAGAGCACGGGTTTGCCCGGGCCCTTGCGTTTTCGGCAGGTGAGCAGGCGGTCGGCGACCCCGGACGGGGACGGCCCCAACTCCACCTGCCAGTACATGGTGTTGGCGGAGAGGAAGACCAGCGAGGTGCCGCTGTCCCGGGCCAGGTCGACCGTGCGGCGCATCCGCGGCGACCAGTACTCGTCGTGGCCCGGGAAGACCAGGCCCCGGTAGCGGGCGGGGTCGACACGGCCGGCGTGCAGGTCGCGGGCGTCGGCGTAGGCGAGGTCGTAGCCGTAGCGCTCGGCCCAGCGGATGAAGTCGTAGGCGTGGCCGACGTGCAGGGGCAGGCCCGCGCCCGCGTAGGGCCGGTCGAAGGAGACGGTGGTCGCCGCGTCGGACTCGCCGAGCAGCCGGCCCCCCTCGTCCCAGGCGTGGTAGAGGCTGGCACCGGTGCGGCCGTCCTCGGGGTAGAGGTTGTAGGCCTGCCAGGTGACGTCCGGCAGCAGCAGGAGCAGGTCGGCGGGGTGGTTGTCGCGGATCGTGAAGGGCACGTGGGAGCGGTAGCCGTCCGCCGTGGTGAGCACGGCGACATACGCGCCGACGCTCCAGTACGACGGGACCTGCAATCGCCAGGACAGCCACCAGTGGTGGCAGGAGACCGTACGGTCGGCGGCCAGCGGCGGGGGCTGCACGATGCCGGACAGCCGCGGACTGGTGCTGATCTTGGCGGCGCCGACACCGCCGTAGTGGCCGATGCGGTAGATGTCGACGCTGAATTCCTGCGGCGGATCGACGGTGATGTGGAAGTCGACGGCCTCGCCCGGGGCGACCGCGCCGGTCGAGGTGAATCCTTTGATCTGACGGTGCACGTCGTCCGCCGAGCGGGGGCCGACGGCACTCCGGGGTGCGGGGACCCGCGGGTTCTCGCCGGTGGGCTGTGGCCGGCTCGGGTCGACGTACCACGGGACGACATGACCGGTGTCGTCGAAATAGGTCTCGCTGCCGCGCAGCCAGGGGACGGGACCCTGGCCGAAGGGGTCCGTGACGGCGTGCGCGAGTGCTCCCGACTCCCAGCGGCGGATCTGGTCCGATGCCATGGTGGCTCCCCTCCCTCGTGCCCCCGTGAACTGTGCTGTTCCGAGTCGTCGTGCGGTGGTGCGGCGTGCGGTGGTACGGCGTTTCGTGGCCGAGGTCGTTCTGTTCTGGTCGTGGGCTGCGACGGTGGCGGTCTGTCTTATGTCGGATGCGCTTGCCATTTCACCGAACGGTCCCAGCACATCACATAACGCACGCGTCCGGTCACGGTTCGTTGCGAATTTGCCTGAAGTGGAACGCTTCGCTCCGCTAAGGCGTCGAAACGCCCAGGTCAGACCAGCCGTACGGGCTTCTCGGGACGTATCCCGGACTCGACCAGCCAGGCCCGCAGCGGGGCCGGGTCTCCCTCCTCGATGAGGCTGAGGACTCTGGGGGTCAGGTCGGCGGTCCGTTCGCCGTCGACCAGCAGGGACGGGCCGTCGAGCCAGTCCAGACCGGGGGTGGCTCCGGCGGTGTCCACGGCCGCGCAGCAGACCATCGCCGTGACGTGGTCGGCGAGCAGCTCGCGGGCGGTGCGCGGAGGCTGGAGGGGGAAGAGAGGCAGCGCGCAGTCGTCCCAGAGAGCGCTGTCGGGGCCCTGTCCGGTGGGTGCGGGGGCGTCGGGGCCGGGGCGCGGGGTGACGGCGGCGGCTTCCTCGCGGGCGAGGGCCGCGGTGAGGCCGGCGGCCAGGGCGGCACTGCGCTCGGTGCCGGTGGCTTCCTCGTCGGCGCCCTCGTCGTAGGCCGGGGAGTCCTTGGCCCTGCTGTGGGCGGCCGGGTCGGTCAGGTGGTCCATGACCCGGGCCAGGGTGTGGCCACCGGGGTCGGGGGCGGCGGGGTCGAGGGTGGCGCGGACGCCGAGGGAGTCCAGGACGCGGTGCAGCCGGGCCGCCTCGGTGCGCCAGGTGCGGTCGACGACCTCGTCCGGATACTCCTGCCAGGCCACCGGCGACCAGTCCGGGCCCGGCTCGGCGGGACCGCCGTGGAAGAGGCGGGCGGCGAGCAGCGAAGCGGCCTCGTCCACCAGGCCCGGCTCCTCCAGCAGGTCACAGGCGGGCCGCTCGCCGAGCCGGGAGGCGAAGCCCTCGGCCAGCCGGTCGCGCCGGGACAGCTCGGTGAGTGCCGCCACGACGCCCGCGTCCAGCCTGGATGGCCAGCGGCCCATCCGCCAGGCGGGCAGCGCGACCCGGGTGAGAAGGCGGTCCCAGCCGGCGTAGGCGAGGCCGACCTGCTCCTGGGCGACGATCCGCAGTCCGTAATCCACAGCCTGTGCACGCTCGGCGGCCGCGGCGGCCACCCCGCGCTCCATCAGCGTCGCGTGCTCCCGGCAGCCCCGCAGCAGCACCCGGGCCACCCAGCCGAGGCCCGCGCACACCAGGCGGGTCGCCGGACATCGGCCGGTCGTCGAGGAGACGGCGACCGCCGCGTCCAGCCCGCGCACGAAGCGGCGGGCGGCCGCTATGTCCGGTTGCGCCGAGGGTCCCGTACCGGCCACGACCGGGGCGAGGACCGCGCGCAGCTCGCCGACGCGCATCCACCACAGGAACGGGGAGCCGATGACGAGCACGGGGGCGGCCGGGGTACGGCGATGCGGGCCGGGGCTGCCGAGCTCGTCGCCGCCCTTGGGAGCGGGCGGGCCGTGCGCCGGGTGGGTGCGGTCCTCCAGCCAGCTGTCGCAGTCCGGGGTGAGCGCTATGGCGGAGGGCACCGGGACGTCCAGGCGGTCGGCGAGGTCGCGCACCATCCGGTACAGGTCCGGGGCGGACTCCTGCGGGATCGGGACCGTGGGGCTCACGGCCGGGCGGGCGCGGGCCACGACCAGGGCGATGCCGGCGGCGGCCAGCAGCACGACGATCGCGAGCACACCGACGGTCCAGCGGGCCGTGTCCCAGCCCCGGCCGACGAAGTGACCGGTGGAACCGCCGGTCAGCAGGATCACCGTGGCCGCCGCCGGCAGCAGCGCCACGGCCAGGGCCCGGCCGCGGACGCGCAGCACGGCGAGGGCCCGGGTACGCGCCGCCTGCGCTCCCGCCTCCACACCGATACCGGTACTGGTCACGACCGGACCTCACCCCCTCCCTGCTGTCCTCGAGCCGTCCTGGCTGTTGCTCACTCCCCCACTGTGGCACCCGCCACTGACATCGCAATGCCGGTGGGCCAAGTGCCGGAACGCTTGCGCCGCACCCTAGTTGGGGCCTCGGCCCCCGTCAGCCGGATGGGGCATCGGTCACTCGATGGAATGGCTTTGGTCAGAGGTGATCGACAGACAGCAACGATCAGGCCCCGGATTTCCGGGGTCCGGGGCCTGACCAGGAGCGGGGGACGGCAGGCACGCCGCTCAGGCCTCGGCCGCCGCCTTCGCCGCGATGTCCGTACGGTGCTGGGAGCCGTCGAGCCCGATCCGCGCCACGGCTGCGTACGCCCGCTCCCGCGCCTGGGTCAGGTCGTCCCCGGTCGCGGTCACGGAGAGAACACGACCACCGGCGCTGACGACCGCGCCACCCTCCCGCTTCGTCCCCGCGTGCAGGACGTAGGCGTGCGGGGCGTCCTCGGCGGCCACCGTGTCGAGACCGGTGATGGGGTCGCCGGTGCGCGGGGTGCCGGGGTAGTTGTGGGAGGCGACGACCACGGTGACCGCGGCGTCGTCGCGCCAGCGCAGCGGCGGAAGGTGGTCGAGGGTGCCGTTCGCGGCGGCGAGCAGGACGCCTGCCAGCGGGGTCTTCAGCCGGGCGAGGACCACCTGGGTCTCGGGGTCCCCGAAGCGGGCGTTGAACTCGATGACCCGGACACCGCGCGAGGTGATCGCGAGGCCGGCGTAGAGCAGACCGGAGAACGGGGTGCCACGCCGCCGCATCTCGTCGACGGTCGGCTGGAGAACGGTCTCCAGGACCTCGTCGACCAGCTTGGGGTCCGCCCAGGGCAGCGGGGAGTACGCCCCCATGCCCCCGGTGTTCGGTCCCTGATCCCCGTCCAGGGCGCGCTTGAAGTCCTGGGCGGGCTGGAGCGGGAGAACCGTCACACCGTCGGTGATCGCGAAGAGGGAGACCTCGGGGCCGTCGAGGAACTCCTCGATGACGACGCGGTCGCACCCGGCGGCGTGCGCCGTGGCGGCCGCAAGGTCGTCGGTGACGACGACACCCTTGCCGGCGGCGAGACCGTCGTCCTTCACGACGTACGGCGCCCCGAAAGCGTCGAGGGCATCAGCGACTTCCTCGGCGTTTGTGCAAACGTACGAACGGGCGGTGGGCACTCCGGCCGCCGCCATCACATCCTTGGCGAACGCCTTGGACCCCTCGATCCGCGCGGCCTCCCCGGAGGGGCCGAAGACCGGGATACCCGCCTCGCGCACGGCATCGGCGACCCCTGCGACGAGCGGGGCCTCCGGGCCCACGACGACCAGATCGGCGCCGACCTCCCGGGCCAGGGCGGTGACGGCAGCGCCGTCCAGCGCGTCGACCTGGTGCAGCTCGGCGACCTCGCCGATACCGGCGTTGCCGGGGGCGCAGTGCAGCGCGGTGACGTCGGGATCGAGGGACAGAGAGCGGCACAGGGCGTGTTCGCGGGCGCCGCCGCCGATGACGAGGACCTTCACGTGGGCCAGCGTAGCCGGGTGGGTCGGCTGGAGGTTTCTCCAAGGGCGGCGGAGTGGGGGGCCGTCCCCCGCCTCAAAGCCGCCGACGCTCCCCGCGCGTCACCGCGCGTCACTCGTTCTTGATCTCCTCCACCACCGTCGCCCCCAGCTCCCGCACGATCAGTTCGTGACCCGAGAGGGCCGACTCGTCGAGGTCGGGGTCGTCCTCCTCGGGGATGTCGTCCTCGGGGGACACCGGCGGCGGCTCGGGGGCCGCGTGCGGCTGGGCCGGAGCCGCTGCCGTCGGGGAGGACGGCGGGGAACTCCGGGGCGGGGCCGTCGGCGGCGCGGGCTGGGCAGCGGTCGGGCGACCCGGGGACGCCGGGGCGGGACCGCCGTAGCCGGACGGCGACGCGGGTGCGCCGCCGTAACCGCCGGGCTGGCCGCCGCCGTGCCCGGGGCCGGCCGGAGCCGGTCCGCCGCCGCCCGTCGGGTCGACGACCGCCTCGATCCGCCACTGCACGCCGAACTGCTCGCCCAGCGCCTGCCGCAGCACGTCCTCGCTGCCGCTGCTCGCGAAGTTGTCGCGGGCGCCTGCGTTGACGAAGCCCAGCTGGAGGGTGGTGCCGTCGAAACCAACGACCTGGGCGTTCTGGCTGAGGAGGATCCAGGTGAAGCGACGGCGGTTCTTGACCGCTTCCAGGATGTTCGGCCAGAGGACCCGGGGGTCGAGGCCGCCGGCGGGGGCGGCGACAGCCTGGGCGGGGGCAGGGGCAGCCGGGGGCGCGGACGAGGGCGCCGGGGCCGACTGGGCCGCCGGGGCGCCCGTGGCGGTGGCCGTGGGCCAGCCGCCGGGGCGGCGGGCGGCGCCGCCACCCGCGGGAGCAGCCGTCGGCCAGGCGCCGGGTGCGGCGGCAGCGGGCGGGGCGGCCGGGGCCGGGGCAGGAGGCGGCGTAGGGGCAGGAGGCGTCGGTGCCGGGGCCTGCGCCTGCGCCTGCGCCTGCGCCTGCGCCGGCTCGGGTGCCGCTCCCCCTCGTACGGCCGCACGGGCCGCCGCAGGCCCGCCCCCCTGCGGAACCGGAGGAACTGGCGGAACCGGAGGAACTGGCGGAACTGGCGGAACTGGCGGAACCGGAGCCGCACCCGCCGAAGCCCCTCCAGGCGCCGCCATGTGCGTCTCGGGCCCGGGGACGTACCCCATCGCGGGCGCACCGCCCCCGCCCGAGAAGTTGACGCCCCGCTCCAGCCGGTCGAGGCGGGCCATCACGGACCGCTCGTCGCCGTAGGCGGCCGGCAGCAGCACGCGCGCGCAGATCAGCTCCAGCTGGAGGCGGGGGGAGGTGGCGCCGCGCATCTCGGTCAGACCCCCGTTGACGAGGTCGGCCGCGCGGCTGAGCTCGGCGGCACCGAACGTGCCGGCCTGGGCCTGCATACGCTCGAGAACGTCGGCGGGGGCGTCGAACAGCCCCTTCTCCGCGGCGTCCGGGACGGCGGCGAGGATCACCAGGTCCCGCAGCCGCTCCAGCAGGTCGGCGACGAAGCGACGCGGGTCGTTGCCCCCCTCGATGATGCGGTCGACGACCTCGAAGGCGGCGGCGCCGTCCCCGGTCGCGAAGGCTTCGACGACGGAGTCGAGAAGGGACCCGTCGGTGTACCCGAGCAGGGAGGTGGCCATGGCATACGTCACACCCTCCTCTCCCGCCCCGGCGAGCAGCTGGTCCATGACGGACATGGAGTCACGGACGGAACCGGCGCCGGCGCGCACGACGAGCGGCAGCACCCCCTCCTCGACGGGGATGTTCTCCTTCCCGCACACCTCGCCGAGGTAGTCCCGCAGCGTGCCCGGCGGCACCAGCCGGAAGGGATAGTGATGGGTCCGCGACCGAATGGTCCCGATGACCTTCTCGGGCTCGGTGGTGGCGAAGATGAACTTCAGATGCTCCGGCGGCTCCTCTACGACCTTGAGCAGCGCGTTGAAGCCGGCCGACGTGACCATGTGGGCCTCGTCGATGATGTAGATCTTGTAGCGGCTGCCGGCAGGCCCGAAGAAGGCCTTCTCGCGCAGCTCACGGGCGTCGTCCACACCACCGTGAGAGGCCGCGTCGATCTCGATGACGTCGATGGAGCCGGGCCCGTTCCGGGCGAGGTCCCGGCACGACTGGCACTCCCCGCACGGCGTCGGCGTCGGCCCCTGCTCGCAGTTCAGGCACCGCGCCAGGATCCGCGCGCTGGTGGTCTTCCCGCACCCACGCGGCCCGCTGAACAGGTACGCGTGATTGACCCGGTTGTTCCGCAACGCCTGCTGCAACGGACCGGTGACATGCTCCTGCCCGATGACCTCGGCGAACGACTCCGGGCGATAGCGGCGGTACAACGCGAGAGACGACACGCATACGAGGTTATAGGCGCCCACTGACAACCAGCCCCGCCCGCAAACGCAAGCGCCCCCCACGCACCCGCCAGAGCCAACCTACCCTTGCTGCCTTCCGGCCCTGGGGGAGTTCAGTCAGATAGCGCCGCGTGAGGGGCTCCGCACAGAGTACCCGACGTCAGCGGGTAGGAACGAGTTCGCGAGCACTCCTCTCGGTCATGTAATGTTCCGAGCGGAGGATTCGCCTAGAGGCCTAGGGCGCACGCTTGGAAAGCGTGTTGGGGGCAACCCCTCACGAGTTCGAATCTCGTATCCTCCGCCAGTGCCTCACCGGGCACGATGTCGAAGGGCCCCACTGTTCGCAGTGGGGCCCTTCGACGGTTTCCGTCTCAGTTTCCGTCTCAGTTTGTCTTCGGCGGCTCCCAGAGAGCATCGCCGACTTGCTGGGCGACCTTCCGCAGCAGCGTCCCAGTGACGTGCATGTACCGGGCGCGCATCCGGGCCGCTCCCCCAGGCTCCCAACCCATGATCGAGTCGACCACGACGTCAGGGACGCCGAGGATCAGGAGGACGGTCGCGGCGGTGTGGCGAGCGTCATGAAGACGGCCGTCTCGTACGCCCGCGTCCTTGAGGAGCTTCTTCCAGATGTGGAAGTCGGTGTTCGGGCTGAGAGGGCCACCGGTCGGGGAGGCGAAGACGTATCCCTTGTCTTCCCAGTCGGTACCGGCCTCGGTCCGCTCCTTCTCCTGCTGCTCCTGGTGCTTGCGGAGGAGCTTGATCAGCGGGTCGGGGAGGCCGATCGTTCGGCGTCCGGCGCGGGACTTGGTGGACTTGTGCTCGCGGCGGGTCTGCTGTTTCTGGGGGCAGTAGCCAGCTTTACGGCCGCACGGGGTGCCCCCGCAGCCGTGGGCGTACTTGGGGCGGAGACGGTTCTTGCGGATACGGACGTAGCCCGCGTCCAGGTCGACGTCTTCCCAGTGGAGCCCAAGGGCTTCCCCTTGGCGGAGGCCGAGCGCCAAGGCGACGACCCATCGCGTGCTGTTGCGGAGCTTGGCGGCCTCGACGAGGAGGCTCTGAACCTCCTCGATCGTGAACGGCTCGATGTCTTCCTCTTCGAGGCGCGGAGCCTTGGCGATCTCGGCCACGTTGGTGGCGATGTGACCGCGTCGCTTGGCCTCACCGAGGGCGACTCGGATCGTGCGGTGAGCGTGGTGGGCGGTGCCGGCGGAGCTCCCGGAGTCCTGCATCTTTCGGTAGAAGCTCTCCAGGTGTTCGGGCTCCAGCTTGTCGAGCTTGTGGGCGCCCAGGCCGGGGACGAGGTGTACGCGTACGTCGACCTCATACCCGTCGTACGTGTTCTCGGAGACGTACGGCTTGGCGATGTTCTCGACCCAGTGCTCAAGCCAGGCTTGCAGCGTCCAACTCTGGCCCGGCTTCCTGAGCTTCTTGTCGTCCCGGGCCCGTTCCATTTCGCGGACGGCCCTGGTCACCTCAGCCTTGGTCTTGCGCTCGATGTGACGGCGGTCGGGCTTGCCGTCATCGCGGACGCCGACGGTCACGCGGCCGTGCCACTTGCCGTCCTTACCGAAGTAGATGGAGGAGGCGCCGTTGGGCTGTCGGGTGCGTGTCTTCTTCTCTGCCATGACGTCCCCCTCAGGCTGCGTCGGCGGGTCGGTGGCGGAGCTTGGTGACGTAGGCCGGTACGGCGTCGGCGGGGACTCGGCGGAGTCTTCCGACCGTGACCGACTCGATCTCTCCGGCGAGGACGAGGCGAAAGCACGTCGTACGACCGATGCGGAGGCGCCGGGCTGCTTCCTCGACTGTCAGGAGGACAAGGTCCGGGTCATCGGGGTCTGCGGCAGCGGCTCGAAAGTCAGCCACGGGTGGGTTCTCCTTCCGTTCCGGGCGCTGGTTCGAGGGATGCGGCGAGCCACGTCTCGGCGGCGCTGAGGCCTGTGCCGGCGAAGACCCAGTGCGCGAGGACGTGCGTCGTCTCGGCGGTCGCCGGGCTGTTGGCTGCTGCGGTTTGTGCGCGGCGCCATTCGGCGCGGGCGTCGCGGAGCGCGCCGAGGGTGGTGGAGTAGCGGCGGGATTTGGTGGAGAAGTGGCCGCGGAAGCCGAGCATGTGGGCCCAGGCGCGCAGGCGGAGGTGTTCGAGGTCCTTGCGGGCGCCGAGGGTCCAGGCGGTTCGGATGAGTTGGCGGGCGTGGTCGCTGATGTCGAGCTGGGCGAGTTCGGCGGCGAACTTCAGAGGGCGGTCAAGGGCTCCCGTGGCGGTCTCGGCGCCTTTGGTGGCGTACTTGGCGATGTAGGCGGCGACGGCGCGTTCGGTGAGCTCCTGGCCGTCGTTGAAGTCCGCGGACCGGATGGTGCGGACGTCGAGTTGGCGGCCGAAGGTGAAGGTGTGGGTGTGGCCGTCGAGGGTCGGGCCGTCGACGCGGACCTTGGCGGTGGCCGCCTGGATGGCGTCGGTGAGGAGTTCGGCGGTGGCCCAGGGCGGGGGTGGAGTGTCGCCGCCTTGCGGGCCGTCGAGGCGGATGACGGCGTGGAAGTGGACGGCCCCGCGCTTTTGGTACTCAGCGACCTTGGCGAAGGAGGCGCGGGCGTGGTCGCGCAGGCGGCGTTGGGAGAGGCCCGCGCGCTTGGCGACCTCCCGGCGGAGGTAGATCGAGAAGCGGCGCCAGAGGGCACCTGCGTGGGCGTTCCAGAGCACGGCGGCTTCGTAGTCGTAGGTGTCCGGGTCGAGCGGGGTGCCAAGGGCGTCGTCGTCCTGGTCGTGGTGGGTACCGCAGCGGCAGGCGCGGCCGTCGGTGCGACGGTTGTGGACCGGGCCGAAGCCAGGGGCGGTGAAGGTGGCGAAGACGCGGGGGTGTGCGGCGACCTGTTCCGGGGTGCCCTTGCCGCCCCGGAGTCCGGCGGTGATGAGGTGGAAGGTGTCGCGGCGGTAGACCTCCGCGCAGGCGGGGCAGCGGGTGGTGCGGCGGTTGTTGCAGCGGACGAGGAGTTGGCCGGCGGGCAGGTCGGTCGAGTTGAGGTGCTGGAGGATGCGGCCGATCTCGCCGGTGGTGGTGTCGACGTCGTACTCGGTGCGGTGGCCGTCGAGGCGGATGGGGTTGGTGCAGCCGCCGAGGCCGGAGAGTTGGCGGAGGATACCGGGCAGGGTGCCGCCGGAAGCGAGGTTGGTGAGTTCGCGGAGCGGGGGCGGGGTGGTGCGGGTGAAGATGGCTGGCTCCTTCTGGCTGGCTCGGTCAGGAGTGACGGGCCCCGGGGCGGCCGGATGCTTGGCGGTGTCGTGGCCGCCCCAGGGGTCGGGCGGGGTTCAGCGCCGGTTGTGTTCGCGCAGCAGGGAGCGCAGGACCACGGCGGCGATGGCCACCGAGATGGCCGACACGGCGACGGCGGTCAGCAGCGCGGTGAGGACCACGCCACCGGTGAGCACGGCGACGACGGCGCCGGTGCTGACGGAGACGGCCGGGAGCGCGGAACGCCGACCGGGGGCCGGGGCGGTCGGGGCGTGGGTGTGCGCGGGCGGCGGGGTGGGGCTGTCGGGGTACTTGGGGAGGAACACGGCGAGGTTCTCCTTGTCTACTCGTCTAGTCATGTGAGCCGTTTATGACGTCCACGCCGGAACGCGTGCCGGACTCGATGGCGGGGGCCAGGAAGGTATGGGAGAGCCAGAAGCCGAAGAGGGCGATCAGAACGACGACCCAGGCACGGACGCCCAGGAACCTGACGGCACCCCAGGCGAAGAAGCCGAGGACGACGACCAGCGGCAGACTGACGGTCACGGTTTTCGGGGTCCCTTCAGCGGACGGGGCAGCGGTGGGTGCGGGCGGCGAGCTCGGCGGCGGCGCGGCTGTCGTAGTCGGCGGAGAAGCCGCACCGCGGGGCGGTGCAGGCGGCGGTGTGCTTCTCGCGGCCCCGGTCGCCGTAGGCGGTGCCGACCTGCACGGGGCCGATGCGGATGACGTTGCGGAAGCGGTTCGGGCGGGGTGTCACGGACGGTCCTCTCCCACGAAGTCGGCGGTGTGGTCGGCGAGCCACTGCCTGATCTCGGGGAGCTCGTCGTCCACGGCTCGATTGATCGCGGCTTCGGCGGTGTTCACAGCCTCGACGAGCTGGTTGTTCCGGGTCAGTTCGGCGGCACGCTCCAGGGCGGACCGAATGGAAGGGCGCATGTGTGAATCTCCTTCACGGTCAGTTCAGTTGGGCGGCGATGGCTTCGGCCATGGGCGCCGGGACGCCGAGGCGGGCGCGGAGGGTGGGGGTGTCGATCGGGGTACCGGTGCGGGTGTGGTGTTCGGCGGCGACCTTTCGGGCGTGGTTGACCAGGGCGGCCGGGACCGGGATGGGCGGGTGTTCCGGCAGTGCCTCGATGGCGGGTTGGACAGGCGGCGGGGCGGGTGTGGCTTCGGGCTCGTCCTCCTGGTCCTCGGTGACGTCAGCGCTGATCTCGTCGGTGGCCGCTTCCGGCGCCGAGTGGGCGAGGAGGGTGCCGCCGAGGAAGGCGACGGCAGGCCAACCGGCGACGAGGATCCGCAGCCAGGCGGGGACGTCGTCCAGGTCGAGGAGGCCGGCGGTGGCGACGTTCGCTCCGAGGGACGCTACGAGCGCGATCACGAACCAGCACCAGGCCGCCGCTTTGGCCGTACCGGAGCGGAGTCGACGCCATGCGGCGACGAGTAGCAGGTCAACGCTGATCGGGTACGCCCAGGCTTTCCACCCGTCTTGCCCGGCCGCCATGGCTACGTCATGGAGGTGGGCGAAGGACAGCGCGGCAGCGATGAGCGCTTGGACCAACACCGCGTCGACACGGCCGAGGTGGACGCGCACGGTCCGGCTCCTTTCGGTTTCGGGCATGGGAGGGGTAGGGACGTGGCGCGAGGCGGTCACGCCGACCGGTGCGAGGAAGGAACGCCTGTCAGTCGGTCACCGGACGCGGCCGGAAGACCGGGGTCGAAGCGTCGACCGGGTGTGCGGGCACGTCGGGCCGGAAGGGCTTGAGTGAAGGCAGGTCGGGCACCAGGTGTGCCGAGTCCCGGCAGGTCTCGGCGGCATCGCCGAGGGAGAGGTAGGGGGTGCGGATGCGGGACCAGCCCCCGGAGGTGTCGCCCGCGACGGCGAGACCCGGCATCTCAGGAGCGATGGAGCAGGCGGCGAAGACCGCTTCGGGGGCGATGTCGCCGAGGGCCATCTTGGCGGAGGCTTCGTCGTTGACGCGGTGGCAGACGCGACCGGTGAGCTGGGCCCGGAGCATGGTGGCGCCCTTGCCGAGTTCGGCGCCGAAGCGCTGCCCGCACACTTCCAGGTAGATGCCGGCCGCGCGGCCGAGTTGGGCGAGGCGGATGAGCTGGGTGACCATCTCGTCCCGCCGTTCCTCGTCCTTGCGGGTGGCGGTGAGGAAGAGTTCGGCCACCTCGTCGACGAACAGAACGATGGGCACAGGGCGTTCGGTCTCTGGCAGGCCCCAGATGTCGGAGGTGATCTCCTCGTCCGGGGTGCTGGGCGCGATGCCCTGCCGTTCCTTGATCAGGTCGTATCGGTCCTCCATTTCCTTGACCAGGACGGGCAGCAGCTCGGCGGCTTCGTCGGGGTCGGTGGCGAGGGCGGAGAGCCGGGCGGCGAAGGGCGCCAGTTCGACGCCCCGCTTGCAGTCGATACCGACGAGCGCGACGCCGTCCTGACGGGCGAGCCCGGCAATGAGGTGCCGGAGGTACATGGACTTGCCCGACAGCGTGGCGCCGAGGGTGAGTTGGTGGGGAACGGTGCGGTAGTCGCGGACGAAGGGCATGGCGTCCTCGCGCAGCGCCACCGGAACCTTCAGGAACCCGCCGCCGACCTTGCGAGGCATCCGGACGCGGCGCAGCACGTCGTACCCGACGAGCCGCAGTTCGACGACACCCGGTTTGACCGTGGTGACGTAGACGGCGTGCACCCCCCAGGCGTGCCGCAGCCGTTCGGCCGAGGCGGCGACGTCTGCGGGTTCCTGCCCGGGAGCGAGCCGGAGGCGGAGCCGTAGCCCGGTCGAGGTGGGGCGGATGATGCCCCGGCGGGGCGGGACCGGTCGGACCTCCCGCCGGGTGGTGGCCTTGACGGCCAGGACCCTGAGCCGGGAGGGCGCCACGGTCAGGCCGCAGGCTTCCATGACGGAGCCGTACGAGCTGAGCAGGCGGACCGTGGATATCGGACCGCCGACTGCGGACCAGTAGACCGCCGGATGCTTGGCCCGGGTGTAGGCGGCCCCGCCGCCGAACGCGGCGACAGGCCCACCCACCTCCAGGAGCGTCGTCAGGTCAGTCATCAGGCGGTGGCCCCCATGGCGGCCGGGAACGCAGCCGGAGTGACGGCGGCGGCCCGGTAGGCGATGCCGTGACGCTGCTGCCCGTTGAACACGGACTCCCACGGCCGGGCGACGAGCCCCGGCAGCGAGACCGGCGCACCGAGGTTCAGCCCCTCGGAAACGCCGCCCTCCGGCACGGTGACCTTGATCAGCGAGGACTCCCCGTCCTCGATGTAGACGACGCCGATGGTCATCAGCGCCTCACCACTCACGGCGTCCTTGGCGATCTCGCCGGTCTGACGGTCGCGGACCTTGGGCTCAGGAGCCTCGGTGAGGAGGATCGTGGCGGCGGTGGTCTCCACACGAATGGTGCGCACAGCACACTTCCTATCTACTCGTCTATACATGTAGCGATCTGCGAACCCGCCCTCCCGGGCTCACGACGATCACCCTGCCACACAACTTGCCCACTCGTCTATACGAGTATGCGTGTTGGGGTGTACGAGTTCAGGGAAGCGTGCCCGCGCACCACCGCAAACCATGACGATCAGGTCGCCGGGAGTTGGTACGACAGGACGTAGGCGTCCGCCGCCATGACCGTGTCGCAGACTTCGACGGGCCGCCCCTCGGCGTCGAAGGCGGTACGGATCAGATGAATGACCGGCACACCGGAGGCCAGCCGGAGCGTCTTCACCTCGTCGGGCGAGGGCATCCGGGCGCGGATCTCCTCTTCGAAGTGGTCGAGGCGGTGGCCCAGCTCTTCGAGGCGGGCGTAGATGCCACCAGGCCCGGGGTTGGGTTCGGCGATCTGGGTGCCGCGGGCGATGTCGAGGGGGAGGTACGAGGTGGCGAACTCGACCGGCCGGCCGTCGAGGAGATACCGGCGCCGCCGGGCGAGCACCCGCCGCACGGACCCGAGCCGCGTGGAGACGTCCTGGCTGGCCTTCTCTTCCTTGACCTCAAGGCTGTCGACCTGGGGGTGACTGCCAGCCGCATCCGCCTCCACGATGAACGCGGACTTCCCCTGCTCCCGATGCCGCCGGGCGAACCGGTCGGAGGCGAGCCGCCGCACGGGAGGCCGGGGCCGGACGAACACACCCTTGCCGTGCTCGGCATGGACGAGCCCTTCCCCCTGAAGGATGGAGAAGGAGTTCCGGACCGTCATCCGGGACACCCCGTAGTGCTCGACAAGCTCAGCCTCTGAAGGCAGCTTCTCGCCCTCGCCGAATCGCCCACGGTCGATGGCCTCACGCAGCTGGTCGGCGATCTGCCGGAAGACCGCACGATCGCTCGTGGGGTCGAGATCTCCGAGGAGGCCCGAAGGAAGAGCAGGGCTCACTTGTACTCCTTTAGGTATCTAGACGAGTGGGCAACTGTTGTTGCCATAGAGTGAGAGCCTAGCCAGCCGAGAGGGCCGAGGAACGTGAGCACAGAACGCCCGCACTCCGTGAGCGTCGCCGGGGTCGTCATAGACACCCGCGGCCGGGCCCTCCTGATCCAGCGCCGTGACAACGGCAAGTGGGAACCGCCGGGCGGTGTCCTCGAACGCGAGGAGACCATCCCCGAGGCCCTGCAACGCGAAGTCCTCGAAGAGACCGGCATCAAGGTCGCCCTTCCGGCGACCCTGACCGGCGTCTACAAGAACATGACCGGCCTGATCGTCTCCCTGGTCTTCCGCTGCGAGGCCGCCGACGGCACGCCCACCACTGGCGACGAAACCCGCGCACTGCGCTGGGTCACCCGCGAAGAAGTCTCCGAGCTTGCCGACGAGGCATACGCCATCCGCGTCCTGGACGCGATGGACGCGGCGTCTCCACCTTCCATCCGCGCCCACGACGGCGTGAAACTCGTCTAGCCCGAACCCGCTGCACATGGCGGCCTACCAGCACGAAGGAACTTGTATGCACGAGTATACGAGTACAGCCCGGGTCTGGGGGCTCAGTTGCCCAGGTTTCCCGGAAGAGGTCAGCCGGGCCCGACGCTGGACCCGCGACATCCTGCGCGGCTCCCCTTTAGCCGAAGACGCCGAACTGATCGTGAGCGAGCTGAGCGCCAACGCGATCCTCCACACGGCCAGCGGCCAGGAGTCGGGCAGCTTCCATCTGGCCCTGGCGGTGTCAGCCCAGGTGATCGCCTTGTCGGTCACGGACGACGGAGGCGCCGGCACAGCCCCGAAGACCCGGCACCAGGACCAGGAGGCCGAGCACGGTCGAGGCCTGGGCATGGTCAGCGCGATCGCTCATCGAGTCGTCGTCCACGAGAGCGACAGCGGCCACACGGTCACCGCCGAACTGTTCGCAGGCCGACCGATCGGAGGCCACCCGTGCTGATGGACAAGCCGCAGCGCGGCTACTGGTGCGAGTGCTGGACCGAGGACTTCACCGACGGGACGGGATGGCCGGCGCTCCGGGCATCCTTCGACGCCTACTCCGCACCCCAGGCAGACAGATGGGTGGCCATCGCACTCCGCACCATCTCACCGGCACTCGACCCCGACGCGTCTCAGGAAGCGTGGGAGTGGCTGTACGACGGCCGCATAGCGACGAGGAGAGCCCTCCTGCGCGCCGAGCCCTACACGGTGACAGTCACCCAGGCCAACACACGCATCACATGGACGATCCGGCCCGTGATCTTTCTGCCCCTGGCACACCGCCAAGGCGTCGAACTCCCGCCCTGCACAAACGACTTCAAACCACACACAGCGCCCCAGACGCCCCACGCACCTGACTGAGTTACAACCTTCTTTACGGGTTCAAGCCCCGGCTGCGCTCCGCTCCGCCGGGCGCGCTTCCCGGCTCCGCTGCGGGCGCCGCTCCTGCCTTCGGCCCGCTCCGCCCGCGCTGCGCCGACGCGCGCCCACAAGTGGATAGGACCGGTGGCCATGAGTCGAGCACCGCGGAGCGCAGCCCAGGGTCAAGACGATGCCTCCGGCGGGGGATCGGCCGGCACCGGGATGGAGGGGGCGCCGTCGCCGACCGCGGGCACGTAGTGGCGTGCGCGGGGTGCTCCCATCCCGTCCACCGTCGACCCAGGCAGAGCCGAGCAGACGCGGCCCAGGGGCGTCAAGGTCGTTCGTACAGTGGCGCGCTCCACCTTGACGCCCCTGAACCACGCCCGCTCCACGGTGTGTGGGTCGACGGCGGACGGGATGGGAGCTGGGGTGAGTGGTGGGTGAAGGACGGGGGCCCGCAGGCCACACTTGGGCCGTGACAATCAACGATGGCAGCGGGGCAATCGACCCCTGGGCACTCCTCCTGGAGACGGACTGGAGCAGCGTCGACCACTGTTGCCCTAACACAGCCCCGGCGACCCCCGTGATTCTGGCAGGGCTACTGGATGACGACGAGGATGTTCAGCGAACCGCCGTACACGACCTCGGTCAGGCCGTGACCCACCAGAACAGCATCTATGGCGCCACCGCCCCGGCCGCTCGTTTCGTTATCGCCATCCTTGGCCACCCCCGAACGATGACCTTGGGGGTCTACTTCCATGAGGAGCGTCGTCGGCCTATGCGCGCGGCACTCCTGGAATGGCTAGGTGACCTTGCTGACGACGCGACCTACGACGAAGACGGCCCTGGCGAACCTGGCGACGTCGCCGCGGTGCGTGCCATCCTCCCGCTGATCTATGAGGCGGCGCGGCCGTACCTTATCGATGCGAACCTTCTGATCCGGGAAGCTGCGGTGCACGCAGCTGCGATGACGCTCGCCGCGCCTGAGCTGGCCGTGCACATCCCGAAGCTCGTGCCGCTGGTACGCAGCACGCTGAGCACCAGCGATTACCGGGGTTACCGATACCTTGCTGAGCGATGCCTCGTGACCTGGGGTGTAGAGCCCGGCCCCCTACCCGACCCGCGGATCTCAGGTCCCGATCCGATGGATCGCCCCTGGGCAGGCGGTTACTCCGACGACCCGCCATTCTGAATGCGGTAATCGGCGGAGCCGCACCCTGTCAAGACCTCGCACGGCGGTTGACACCAGCGACTGACACCAACAAGCCCGAACAGCGGCGGTCGTCGCCGGACCTGAATGGACGATCTGCCGAGGAGCAAGACCGCTTGGCCGATGTCGCCGACCTACGGTGATCGACCTGATAAGGATGAGGCCAGACCTCAAACTCTGCTTCCAGTGCCAGCGCTCCTGGGGCGAGCCCTCATCCACCTGAAGCGGCGCGCTAGCATCCCGCATGCCCATTCCATGGAGATCCAGCGTGGACGTATTCGCGCGCATCTTGAGACAGCGTGCGGTCGAGCCCGATTCCGTACGCGACGTCGACGCCGCCTGGGATGCCTTCGGCGAGTTCCTCCAGATCGAGGTGGAAGGGATCGAGCGGCCGGAGAACGACGGTGACGGCTTCATCGTCGAATGGGGCAGGTGGGGCTGGAACGACGACCAGCCTGCGCTGTCCTTCGGGCGACTGCTTGCGGTCAACGAAGCCGACGACCGTGATGCCCCCGACTGGCAACCGGAGTACTGGAAAGTGGAGCTGCAGCTCATCTTCAGCGAGGACCCGGCCTGGGCAGATGTCGACAGCCTCGGGCACCAAGACACCGGGTTCGACTACGACGAGATCGGCGCGCCCAGGATGGCCGCGCTGGGGGAGATGCGCCGGTTCATTGAGTCCTACCCCCAGCTGGCAGCCATGTGGGGTGCCGAGCCCACTCGCAGCAACTTGACCCTTGAGCAAGCGGGGTAGCTACCGGGCCCCGTACAGCACGGAAGTACAGCAACCACAGCAACCACCACCGTCCAGTAGCCACCGTGCAGGACTACGCAGCAACCACAATGACCGTCTCTCCTATTTACTTTGAGCTACGGATCAGAAGGCCGTCCGCACGCACACCGACCAGTCCAGATAGGCCAGCTACCTTTGGCCCGTGAATGACAGAGGCAGATGGATCGGCGCAGCAGCCTGGTTTGCCATCTGGTGGGGCCTGGCAACGGTCGTGTTCCGCCTCATCGGCCTGGTCATCGGCGACCTCAAGAGCTGGACCACGTGCGCCGGAATTGCCGCCGCTTCCATCGTCACCGGAGACCTGTCGGAGCGCTGGCACCGACGCCGGCGAAGGACGAAGTCCCCGACGTCCCTTAGCACCGCGTCGGAGACCGGCTGCACCACAAGCGCACCAGATCCAACGGGGAACAGCGGGGAATCGCGGTGAAAACAGCCGCAGCCAACGGTGCTGCACGTTAACCGTTCGCGCAGGTCAGCCCCCGAGCCACTCCCAACTGCCCGCAGCTTCCCAAGCTGATGGCGTTGAGCGGTGATAGGCGATCGCTACTGGAGGAACGCCGGCCGAGGGAGCGACGAGGGCCGCGGCGATAGAAGGTGGTCAACCACCCTCGGTTCGGCAGCCAGAACCGCCACTGCCTCGCACTTCACCCCCGGTCCCGTCCCCCGCAGGCTCACCGCCGAGAGCTGCGCTCCCTCCGCGATCACTCGGGACCAAACACGAGCCTTCTGCTTATTGACGTAGCCAATCGGGCCGTTGCCCCGGTTGGGGTAGACCGCTACAGCGTAGGCGTCGTGGGGGTTGTCAGGCTCAGGCGCCAAGCGCAACGGCTGGCCTGGGCGCAGGTCAGCCTGTTTTGCCGCCGCCTGGTAGTAGGCCACACCACGTAGGTTCGTGACGTAGAGTCCGGCGCGCTGAAGCCGCCGATCGGTTGGCCCGACGAGGAGGCCCGTAGCGTCCTCGCAGAGACGTAATCCACCTTGATACTCAACGAGGTGGAGCCGGTGCAGGCCCCCGGGCGGTGGTACAAAGCGGTCTGCGGGTCCCTCTGACGGCACATACATGAGTCCCCCTTGTTCGCGGCATCACCGTAGCCTTCCACGGAGCCAGACGGGGGCGAGCCGTTCACATGAAGACTGCTGGAACGGGGAACCGTTGCCCTCGCTGAGTGTCTAACTGCGTGACAACGCCGACGCACACCCGCGAACAAGCGCGGACGCCTGCGGACCATCCGCCGAGGTGAGAGGAACCCCAACCCAAGGCAGAGGCCGAGCGCAAGTTGCTTCGGGACGAAGGGGTCGTGAGCTAAAGGCCGTCGCGTTCGATCAGTGAACCATCAGGGCCCAGTGTGTAGACGCGCGGCGGGGCCATGGCTTCCACGGCTCTGCGCAACTCCGCTTCCTGTTCTGCGAGATCGGGCCCGTGGGGATCCCTCGTGTGGAATCCGTGCAGCTCGATGGCGTCTGCATCGACGTCATCGGGCTCGGGGCGCCCCTCCTGGATGAAGCCGCAGAGCGCCCTCAACGCGTCCTCGCCCAGCTCCAAGGGGTGAAAAGGCAGGGGGTACGGCTCTTCGTCTTCGTCAGGCCAGGGCACGATGTCAGCCGGACGGTTTCCGGCCCAGTAGGGCAGTTCAAAGGGGAGCGGTTCGCCGATGTTCTCGATGATGCCGCTGTCCGGGGACAGACTCAGCGAGCGGACCAGGCGTCCGTCCTCCCACACGGCGAACGCAAGCCAGTCGACAACGCTGTGCATGGCGTGCAGGACGAGCCGTCGGCCGGCGCTTGCCGCCACCAGGTGCTCCGGGAGCTGGGAGGGGAGGTCGATCATCACCCCCTGATCACCGATGACCTCCAAGCCAGGCCAGCTGGCCGCGTACGCCGTTCCCTTCGGGGGGTACACCCCGTCCCAGAGAGTCGAGCCTTCGCACTCCTCGATCTCCCAACCCGGATACAGCCGCCGCATCATGGCGGCCGTCCGGTTACGGTCCGCCGGCCCCACTCGTCGCAGCAGCCCCGGTATGTCGCCGTCGGCGTACACCAGCAGTCCCGTCCTGGCTCCCACAGCCCCTCCCAGAGCAGAGCGATGCCCATCCTGGCTGACGCAATATAGCCGCACGCACTGACAACAGGGCTGCCACAGCCCCCTGCCCGGCCAGGCCGTCCCCGGACCCTCCCACGCTTCCCAACGGCGGCCAGATGCCCAGACCGCATCCGTGACCGCACCACAACCGCACCAGATCGAGCGGGGAACAGAGGGGAATCACGGGGAGTACCGCCGAGGCCAGCTGGGTTCCATCCGACCCGTTCGTGCAGGTCAGCATCCGGATCCGTTCCAAATGATCGCAGCTTCCCAAGCTGAGGGCGCAACGCGCTGGGCGATGGTGGTGACCATCCTCGGCGAGGGGCTCATGTCAGCCTGTCGGGGCAGTGCTTGGCAGCCTCATCAGCGAAAGCGCAGAGCTGGCCGATGAATTCTCGGTAGCTGTCGGGGACTTCTCGGTCCTTGCTAGGCGGCCCGTCGATCCACTGCTGCCAGAGCCCATCAGGAGCAAGAAGCCGGGCCGCGTGGTCAGCACCGAGCTCGGCGTCGACCAACAAGAGCGCGCCGAGGGCGGCTGTCTGGTCGTAGTAGAGGTCAGGGCGAGGCAGGTAGCGGTCGAGGTAAGCGACCAAGATGTCGGCGTCATCGGAGGTGCCGAAGGTGGCCAGAGCGACACAGTACGCCTGCCCCGCATAGGGCCCTTCACTGGCGAGCAGGAGTTCGCCGAGACGGTCCCGGAACTCGGATCTGCCGGCAACGGCGATGAACCAGGCTGCCGTTTTACGCTCCCGCCACCCTCGGTCGAGCAGCATGCCCAGTTCCCGAGGACTGATCTCTCCGGCCGCCTGGCCCAGCTTCCGCAGGAACTTGGCTCGGTCGCGCCCATCCAACCCGAGAAGGCTGCCGCCAAGTTTCAGGTACCGCCGGTCGGGCGTGACGTAGCGGCGGATCAACTTAAGTGGCTCGTCCTCTTCGTCGCTGCGGCGCATGGCAGCATCCTCGTACGGACGAAGCTGTCAGACCAGGTGTGCGCCTCTGCCCTGCGTGCCCAGCCGTCTCAGTTTCCGTCTCATTCAGCCCCGTTCACGGACGTTCAGGCGAGACCCGGAGCCGTCCCCGCACCGGCGGCCAGCCGCCCATGAACGCAGGTGAACGCCCCCGTACGAGCGCCACCACCCCACCACCACAGTTGGAAAGCGTGTTGGGGGCAACCCCTCACGAGTTCGAATCTCGTATCCTCCGCCAGTGCCTCACCGGGCACGATGTCGAGGGGCCCCACCGTTCGCGGTGGGGCCCTTCGACGTGCGTGGTTGCAGTGCGCTGCGCCTGGAGTGCTTCACCCAGCTCTTCGTCCCGGAGGAGCTCAAGGACACCCGGATCCTCGTCAGCGAAGTCGAGGTGAGCGTCGTCGACGGCAGCCTCGATCTCGACCCGCCCCATCTGTATGCCTGGTGCCGCCTGCCCGAGGACGAACGGGCCTTCACCCTCTCCCGCATCCAAGGCGCGCCGCGACGAGCCGCCACCACGATCGCCGGTCATGGACCGGGGCGCGGCGACCGGAAGGTGATCGCGTGGGACTGGGCAGGAGGTATGACCCGGCGCCCTGGTCTCAGTTCTGGGCTAACCGGTGATCCGTATCTTCTTCGCCACCGTCACCTGGTCCAGGTCCGACACCCGTACCGTCAGCTTCATCGTCCACTCGCCCGCGATCGGGAGGTTGACGGAGTTGGTCGCCCAATAGCCGCCCTGGTCGGTGAGGTCGGCGGGGAGGGGGCCGATCTTCTGGGCGGTGAGGGTGAAGGAGAGGCGGAGTTCGGGCACGGCGGAGATGCCGCCGTCGGGGCCGAGGACGACCGCCTGCACGGAGTTGGCGCCGACCCGGCCGGGGTCCAGGGTGATCTGTACCTTGCCGTGGCCGTTCGGCGTGCCCACGTCGAACGGGACCGTCGAGACGGAGGCCGCCGGGAGGCCGCCGGCCGAGGCCGTTTCCGTCCCCGACTCGGCCGCCTCGGCGGCCGCGCGGCCGGGCAGCGTGCCGGTCAGGATCGTGGTGACGACCAGGACGGCGACGCCGCCGGCGACTTCGGCGAGGACCGAGCGGCGCAGGGCCTGGTGGTGGTTGGGCGTGGGGGTCGGCTCCTCCGACGTAGGTGGGGCCTCCGGAGGCGGCGCGCCGACCGTCTGCGGGACGCGGTCACGGGCCGCCTCCGTGGCCGCCTCCGTGGCCGCGGCCGGGGTCACGGAGGTGGCCATCCTCGCCGTCAAGCGGCGGGACTGGGAGGCAGCCGCCAGCAGCAGGGTCACGGCGATGAGTTTGACGAGCAGGAGACGGCCGTACGTCGTCTCGGTGAGCGCCTGCCAGGAGCCCAGGCCGCGCCAGGACTGGTACACGCCGGTGACCACGAGGACCGTCACCGAGGCGAAGGCCACCCGGGAGAAGCGGGTGACGACGGCGGCGGGGAGGGGGGTGGCGGCGGTCGGGTGGAGGGTGGTGAGGAGTGCGGTGAGGCCGCCCAGCCAGAGCGCCATCGCCAGGAGGTGCAGCACCGAGGACGTCATCGCCAGGGGTACCTGGAGGCCGGCCGAGGCGTGTTCCGCCGTCGCCCAGGTCAGCGCCAGGGCTACGGAGAGGCCGGCGGCCGTGGTGAGGAGTGGGCGGGACGGCCCGCGCCCCTTCTCGCGCTCGCGGAGGACGAAGGAGTAGAGGCCTGCCGTGATCGCCAGGAGGACGATCCTGGCCAGCAGGGCCAGGCCGGGGCGGCCCGTCGCGGTTCTGGCGAGCGCGGAGAGGTCGAGGGCCTTCGTCGGGGAGGTGCCCTCCTCGTAGGGGGAGCGGAGGACGAGGAGGAAGAGGGTGGCGGCCAGGAGGGTCCACCAGGCCACCCGGATCGGTCTGCGGAGGGGGGCCGGGTCCGGGGGGCGGCACAGGGCTATGAAGGCGACGCTGCCTATCAGCAGTGCCACGGCGAGGTAGGCGACGTAGCGGCCGATGTTGTAGAGGCTGCCGGTGGCCGGGTTCTCGACCGGGCCGGTGGGAATCGCCGCCGTGGTCGCCGACGGTTTGCCCACGGAGAAGGTGAGGGCACCGGAGACGGGGTGGCTGTCCGCCGACACGACCCGCCACGCCACCGTGAACGTGCCGGTGCCGAGCTTCTTCGGGAAGGTGATCCGGGCGGTGTCCGAGCCGGCGGGGCCGTGTTCGGGGTCGCCGGTGGTCACCCGGTGGTTGGTGGGGTCGTACACCCGGAACGAGTCGTCGAGCAGGCCGACGGACTCGCTGAAGGTCAGGGTGACGGACGGCGGCGACGACTTCAGTACGGCGCCGTCGGCGGGGTCGCTGCCGCGCAGTGTCGCGTGCGCGGAGGCAGGGGCGGCCGACGCGAGGAGGAGGGCGGTGAGGAGGGTGCCGAGCAGGGCGAGCGAGCGGAGAGCCGCTTTGCAGCGGGTTGTCGTGCACCGCCGGTCGTGTTCTTCGCTCACGTCACCGTCCTGAGTTCGGAAGCACGCGTTCATAGGTATAGGTCATACGGATGGGGGGCGTGTAGCGCTCATCGGGTCTGGGGTGCGTGGGGGCTTGGGCGTTGAGAAGTCACCACGTCGGCCGGGCGGACACCCCGCCGTCCACCACCAAGTCGTGGCCGGTGATCCACGAGGCCAGCGAGGAGGCCAGGAAGACCACCGCGTTCGCCACGTCCTCCGGGTGGCCCAGGCGGCCCGTCGGTACCGCCTCCTGCCATCTGCGCACCCCGTCCGGCCAGGCGTCCGCCAGGCCCTCCCGGTCGATCAGGCCGGGGGAGACCGTGTTGACGCGGATGCCGAAGCGGCCGTACTCCAGGGCCGCCGCTCTCGCGTGCATCACCACCGCCGCCTTCGCCGTGCTGTAGTGGGCGTGGCCGGGGGCCGGGTGGGTCGCCTCGATGGAGGCGATGTGGGTGATCGTGCCGCCGTCGGGCTGGTCGCGCATGATCTCGGCGGCGGCCTGGGTGCAGGCGAAGACGCTGCCGAGGTCGGTGTCGACGACCGCGCGCCAGTCGGCCGCGGTCATGCCGGGCAGGGGCTGTACGGGTTGTACGGCCGCGTTGTTGACGAGCGCGGTCAGCCGGCCGCCGCCCCACTCCGCGGCCTCCCGGACGATCCGGTGGCAGGCCGCCTCGTCGGTCAGGTCGCCCTGTACGACGACCGCTCGGTCGCCGATGGCCGAGGCGACCTCCTGCGCCGCCGCGACGGCCGTACGGCAGTGCACAGCCACCGCCGCGCCCTCCTCCGCGAGGTGTAGCGCGACGGCCCGGCCGATGCCGCCGCTCGCGCCCGTGACCAGGGCGATCTGTCCGTCCAGCAGGTGGGTCATGGACGGCAGAGTTCCGTGATGCGGGCGGCTTCGGACGGGTAACGCGCCGTGAGGTGGGCCGCGTTGCCGTGTTCGTAGCCCTCGAAGGTGAATCCGGGGGCCATGGTGCAGCCGAACAGGGTCCAGGCGCCGGGAGGTGCCACCCGGGCGCCCATCCAGGTGCCCGCCGGGACGGTGAGCTGGATCTGCTGGCCGCCTAGGAGGTCCGGGCCGAGGACGGGCGTGCGGGTGGTGCCGTCGGGGGCGAGGAGCAGGAGGTTCAGGGGGTCGCCGAGGTAGTGGTGCCAGATCTCGTCGGTGGGGAGGCGGTGCAGGGCCGAGAAGTCGTCGGCGGTGAGGAGAGCGACGATCGCGGTGCCCTCGGGGCGGCCGTCGGGTCGTTCGGGACCCGCCCAGGTCTGCCGGAACAGGCCGCCCTCGCGGGGGATCGGCTCCAGGTCGTAGTGGGCGATCAGGTCATCGGGGGTCAGCATCCGGGAAGGCTACCGTCCGGGTGGGGAATGCCAGTTGGGCGCGCTTTTCGGGCAGGTGGACGTCGGGGAGGTCGACTTCGGGGAGTACGACCGCAGGGCCGGGTGCGAAGTCCTGTCAGGCCGGTCGAGGGTGTGCACGGCGAACTCCGCGAAGGCGGAGCACGCGGTAGGCCTCCGGTTCGTACGTCTGGAGGAGCGCGAAGCAACGTCTCGCCATATCTGGTGCGGGATACCCCAGGCGTCTCCATACATCTTGACGGTCACCCCGTGTCCCCCTGCCTAAGGCCAGGCGGCGCAGGCCGTGTCACCGCGGGCGCGCGGGGCGGGTGCGGGCGCGGGATCATCGAGCCATGGACGCGCACGCCAAGGCCAACGCCAACGCCACGACTCTGCATCTCGCCCAGGACCCCGCGGCCGACGAACTCCTCAGCCGCAGCAGGCTCGCCGCGCTCATCGGCATGCTGCTCGACCAGCAGGTCCCGATGGAGTGGGCCTTCAAGGGGCCGGCGACCATCGCCCAGCGCATGGGCACGGACGAACTGGACGCGCACGAGATCGCCGCCCAGGACCCGGAGGCGTTCGCCGCGCTGCTCTCCGAGAAGCCCGCGGTGCACCGCTACCCCGGCTCCATGGCCAAGCGGATCCAGCAGCTGTGCCAGTACCTCGTCGAGCACTACGACGGTGACCCCGAGCGCATCTGGCGCGACGTCGACAGTGGCGCGGAACTGCTGAAGCGGCTCCAGGAACTGCCCGGGTTCGGGAAGCAGAAGGCGCAGATCTTCCTGGCGCTGCTGGGCAAGCAGCTGGGGGTACGGCCGAAGGGCTGGCGGGAGGCCGCGGGGGCGTACGGGGAGGCGGAGTCGTTCCGGTCCGTGGCCGACATCACGGGGCCGGAGTCGCTGGCGAAGGTGCGGTGCGGGCTCACAAGCAGGAGATGAAGGCGGCCGCGAAGGCGGCGAAGGCCGGGGAGAAGTAGCCGAGGGAAGCCGGGGAGAAGTAGCCGAGGGAAGTAGCCGGCCGGGGCGCCCCTCCCCATTCACCCGATCGGCCTCTCCCTGCTGGCAGGGCCGCCCCCGTCGGTTTCAGCTGGAGGCATGACCGAGCCTCCCAGCACCGGCCCCGCCGACGACGACCGCGCGGCTCACTCCGCCTCGGCCTCCACCTCGGCTTCCGCCTCCGCCTTTCGGCATGCGCCCGAACCGCCCTTCGAGGGCCCCCTGCACGCCCTTTCAAGGGTCGCCTGGCAGACCGTACTGGCCACCGGGATCGCCTCCCTGATCCTCGGCGTCCTGGTCCTCGTCTGGCCGGGCGCCTCGTTGCTCGCCGCCGGTGTGCTCTTCGGTATCTACCTGGTGATCAGCGGCATCTTCCAGCTGGCCGCCGCCTTCGGCACGCACAGGACGACCTCGCTGCGTGTGCTGGCCTTCATCAGCGGCGCGCTGTCGATCCTGCTGGGCCTGTTCTGCTTCCGCGGCCCGCTGGAGTCGATCCTGCTGCTCGCCCTGTGGATCGGGATCGGCTGGCTGATCCGCGGGATCACCCAGACCATCGCCGCCATGCACGACCCCGGGACGCCGGCCCGCGGCTGGATGATCTTCCTCGGGATCGTCACCTTCATCGCCGGCGTCGTGCTGATCGTCTCGCCGTTCCGGTCGGTCGCCGTACTGACCCTGGTCGCCGGTATCTGGCTGGTCGTCGTAGGCATCGTCGAGATCATCTCCTCGTTCGGCATCCACAGCCGGGCCAAGCACATCCCGCAGGTCGTGTGAACAACGTCAACCCCGCGCCTCATCGGTACGCCGAGCGAGCGGATCTCGCGCCCGGCGCGATGAACACCGTCCGTTGCGTGGGGAGATGACCGCCATGAGCAGCGGTACCCCCTTCGGTCGCCCGCAGCCAGGACACACCTGGCTGCGGGCGCTCGTACTGCTGCTCGCCCTGCTGCTGACCGGCGCCCCGACGGCGGCCGAGGCCCTCACGGCGACCACGCCGGCCGCCTCCGCCGAGACGGCCGAGTACGACGTCCTCGACACTCCGCTACGACTTCCCGCCCGCGCCGTCCACCGCGTCGACGTACCCCAGCGCCCCGCGCCGCTCCCCGACGCGGCGCCCACCGACCCGGCGGACCGTCACCGCCCGTACCCGACGACACCGCGTCCGCCGCACGCCGCGCCTCTGCTGCGCACCGTGGTCCTGCGCTGCTGACCCGACCGACCGGTCCCGCACTCCCCCGAGGTCAGTCAGCACTACGCAAGGAACAAGGAACACAGTCATGTCCTCAGACCCGTACGCGGTCCTGCGCGCCCTGCTGCGCGCGGAGGCCGTCCGCAGCGCGCCGAAGCCTGAGGCGGAGGCGAAGGTGGCGGAGCCGCCGAGGCCGCGGCCGCAGGAGCAGAAGCGCGGTTGATCCCTCAGGACGGAGCCGGGCCGCCCGTGCGGGGCGCCCGGCTCACCCGGCTCACCGGTCTCACCTGCGTCTGCGCGCCGTACCGAACAGCGACCGGGTGATCTCCCTGCCGAGCTGGGTGCCCACCGAACGGGCGAGGGACCTGAACATCCCACCGCCGACCACCTGTTCGGCCAGCGACGGCTCTTCTCTCGGCGCCCGGGGAGCGGCCTTCGGCTCGGCGGCCGGGGTCCACTGGAGCTTCTCGTACGCCGACTCCCGGTCCACAGCCTGTGCATAACGTCCGTAGAGCGCGGACTCCCGCACCGCCGCGTCCAGCTCCACCACGTCGACCGGCCCCATCAGGGACTCGGGGCCCGCAACCGGGTCGCAGCGACCGGCGTCGGGGCGCCCCTCTCGCTGAGCACGGTGACCACGGCCTCGCCGGTGCCGAGGCCAAGCGCGAAGAACTCGGTGGGGAAGCCGGTCGCGGTCCAGTCCTGCCCGACGTCACCCGTCCGGCCCTGGACCCTCTCGTCCATCTGCCCCGGGCGGGCGATGCCGGACAGGTCGCCCTCGACGTCCGCCAGGAACACCGGGACGCCCTGCGCCGAGAGCTGCTCGGCGATCAGCTGGAGCGTCTTGGTCTTGCCGGTACCGGTGGCGCCGGCGACCAGGCCGTGCCGGTTGAGCATGGGGAGCGGGATGCGGATCGGCGCGTCGGGGTGGCACCGCCCGTCCCAGAGGAGGGCACAGAGGTCCAGGGCCTGACCGGTGAAGGCGTACCCGGAGGCGATCGCGGCGACGGCCGGGCGCGGGTCACCGGTTGCGGCGGTTTCACCGGCACTCGTCATCGGACCCCCTGTTCCGTTTTGCCTTTTTGATGACCTTTACGGTGTCTTTTCCAGCGTCGCACTCGGTCTCCATGGCTGCGCCCGGAACGTCTGGACCGGTAGGCTTTCCGTGTGATCTTCAAGCGCATCGGAAACGGCCGGCCGTACCCCGACCACGGCCGGGAGAGCACCCGGCAGTGGGCGGACGTCGCACCGCGCCCGGTCCGCCTCGATCAGCTCGTGACGACCAAGGGGCAGCTCGACCTGGAGACCCTCCTCGCCGAGGACTCGACGTTCTACGGCGACCTCTTCGCGCATGTCGTGAAGTGGCAGGGCGACCTGTACCTGGAGGACGGGCTGCACCGCGCGGTCCGCGCCGCCCTCCAGCAGCGTCAGGTGCTGCACGCGCGCGTGCTCGAACTCGGCTGACGCGACTGGCTCGGCCGACACGACCGCGTCGGCAGACACCCGCTCGCCACCCGCCGTTCCGCGCCCGTTGCCCCTTTCGGGTTGGACCGTGCGACGTCGGATGATCATCTATTAGTCAACGCACCCGCGGACCACTACGCTGCGCACATGAGCATGCTGACTCCCCCCGGCATGGGCGGCCAGTACCGGATCACAGGGGACAAATACCCTCGCATGCGCCCGCGCCGGCGGCGTGCCCGGCTCGTCCTCTCCATGGTCGCGTCCGTCACCGCACTCGGCCTGGTCGGCTGGGGCACCCTGCAGCTCATCGACGTCTTCACGGGCGGCGACAAGAAGGCAGCGGCGGCCGGTGCCACGGCGTGCGTCAAGCAGGCCGCCGCGAGCACGGGGCCGGCGTCCGGTGCGTCGGCGGCGGCGCTGCCGAAGCCCGCCCAGATCACGGTGAACGTCTACAACGCCACGACCCGCACTGGCCTGGCCAAGGACACCGCGGACGAACTCAAGAAGCGCGGCTTCAGGATCGGCGACGTCGGCAACGCGCCGGCCAAGTTCGACGCGAAGGTCAAGGGCACGGCGATACTGCTCGGCCCGGCCTCGGCCCTGCACACGTCCCTGCCGGTACTGGCCACGCAGCTCACGGCACCGGACCAGCGCACGGAGGCGGGCCGCAAGGGCGCCGCCGTGGACCTGATCCTGGGCGACACGTTCAAGACCCTGACGCCCCAGGCGACCGCCGCGAAGGCCATCACAGCCCTCTCGAACCCCAAGCCCACGGCATCGACTTCGAAGAAGAGCTGCTGAGAGCCCAGAACCGCCGTGGCGGCCGAACGCCGCCCAGGACAGCCGCGACGCGCGGCCGTGTCGATCCGCGGCTCCGCCGCGTGGGCGGGACCAGCCACGACGATCCCGCAGCACGATCCGGCACCGCCGAACACCGCCGACCCGGCCGATCGCCACTGCGGAGGTCGGAGCAGCCGGCAGACGGAACACCATCCGGGGACAGCCAACCCAACGCGCCGCGCGGCCGTGTCAATCTGCGGCTCCGCCGCGTGGGCGGGACCAGCCCTACGGACCCGCCCGCACCCCTACAGCGCCGAAGCGAACGGTCCCTACTCCGCCGCCCCGTACAGGCGGTCGCCCGCGTCGCCCAGCCCCGGCACGATGTAGCCGTGTTCGTTGAGGTGGTCGTCGACCGCCGCCGTCACGACGGTGACCGGCGTTCCCGCCAGTTCCCGTTCCATGAGTTCGACGCCCTCCGGCGCGGCCAGCAGGACCACCGCCGTCACATCGTCCGCGCCCCTCTTGATGAGCTCACGGATCGCCGCGACCAGCGTGCCGCCCGTGGCCAGCATCGGGTCCAGGACGTACACCTGACGCCCGGAGAGGTCCTCCGGCATCCGTGAGGCGTACGTGGACGCCTGGAGCGTCTCCTCGTTGCGGATCATGCCCAGGAAGCCCACCTCGGCGGTCGGCAGCAGCCGGACCATGCCGTCCAGCATGCCGAGCCCGGCCCGCAGGATCGGCACGACCAGCGGGCGGGGACGGGCGAGCTTGACGCCGGTCGTGGGCGAGACCGGGGTCTGGACGTCGACGGCCTCGGTCCGTACGTCCCTCGTCGCCTCGTAGGCGAGCAGAGTGACCAGTTCGTCGGCGAGCCGACGGAACGTCGCGGAGTCGGTGCGCTGGTCGCGCAGGGTGGTGAGCTTGTGGGCGACCAGGGGGTGGTCGACGACGTGGAGACGCATGCCGATAACAGTAACCGCGTCCGCGTACACCTCGCGCTGGCCCGCGCTGGCATCAAACCCCCCGTCCGGGGGAAAGTGGGAGTGACCGGACTGGGGTGGTGTAACCGTGTCTGATCTGCCTGACCTGCCTGAGCAGCCCGACCGCGCCTACGGCGCGCCCGAGGGCGAGACGGAGGCCGAGCGGCGCCGCCGCCGGGCCCGGTTCCTGCGCGACCTCGCCGAGGCCAGGGCGCTGCGCGACCGGGTCCAGCCCCGCCGCGTCAAGACGGCCCGACTGCGGCACGCCATGCGTATGCGGACGTTCCGCTGGTAGCAGTCGGTAAAACCGTAAGAACGGTAAGAGTCGTAAAGCCGATCCTTCGGCAGGGATCCACTGCTTGTGGCGCGTTGCGGTCCGTCATGGGGAAGGCCGTGCGTGGACCGCGAGAAATCCCGCGTACGATCCGCAGGTGGCGGCAACGAGTGCGCTGGTGATTCCGTACGCGGGCACCTGGAAGCTTCTTTGCATACGTGCGATCAAAACTGCCAGACACAGGGAGCCGAAGACGTCCCCTGAACGCCTTGTTTCTGCCACGATTCCGAGTGGGTGGGACTCGGAGCACAGCTCTCCCGCCCAAAACCTCCGCCGGGGGGACCCCCAACCGGCACGCCTAAGACCAGTGGGAGAGTCACGGTGTACTTCGCCGCACTGCTCGCGCGCACCGAAGACGGGTGGGAAGCGAGCGACACAGAGCTCGACGATGTGGAGACCCTGTCGGACCTGGCCGACCTGGCCCGGGAATCGGCGTCCGACGTCGACGACACGGTGCTCGTCTTCATCGAGCAGGAAGACGCTTGGTTCGGCGTCGTGCGCGTCGACGGCGAGGAGGACCCTCGGGTCTTCGTCTCCAACGCAGCCGCCGCCGCCCGCAGCTCGTACGGCGAGCTCCTGCTCACCGACGAACTGCTCGGAAGGGAGCCCAAGGACGTAGACGACGACCTGGACGCCCTCGACCTCGACGGCACCGAGGACGGTGAGCCGGAGGCCGAGGACGACGAGGACACGGACACGGACACGGACATGTCCGCCATGCCGTCCGGCCCGGTCGGCGACAACAGGATCCTCGACGACCTGGGCGTGAGCGCGAAGGAGCTGCTGGCACTCAGCGACGACGCGCTCAACGAGATCGCCGAGGCTCTGGGCGCCGCCGAGGTCCTGGAGACCGTCCGCTGACCTTCCACGAGGCAACCGGGTCCGCCGACCCGGTACGCGACCGCTGGCGGGCCGCGATGCGGCTCGCCCTGGACGAGGCCGGACAGGCCGTCCGGGGCGGGGACGTCCCCGTCGGCGCCGTCGTGCTGTCCCCGGACGGCCCGGACGGTAGGACGGTCCTCGCGGCCGGGCACAACGAACGCGAGGCCACCGGCGATCCCACCGCGCACGCCGAGGTCCTCGCCCTGCGCCGGGCCGCCGCGGCGCTCGGGGAGTGGCGGCTCACCGGCTGCACCCTCGTGGTCACGCTGGAGCCCTGCACCATGTGTGCGGGCGCCCTGGTCCAGTCCCGTGTGGACCGGCTCGTCTACGGCGCCCGCGACGAGAAGGCCGGCGCCGCCGGCTCGCTCTGGGACGTCGTACGCGACCGGCGCCTGAATCACCGCCCCGAGGTCGTCGAGGGCGTCCTGGCCGAGGAATCCGCGCGGCTGCTCACGGAATTCTTCCGTGACCGCTGAGGCCTGCCCGGGCCCCGAATACCGATTTCAGGGCACGGCCCCCCGTGCTGTAAGGTCTCCCTCGGTAGCGTGTCCGAGCGGCCGAAGGAGCTCGCCTCGAAAGCGAGTGTGGCGCAAGTCACCGAGGGTTCAAATCCCTCCGCTACCGCTGGAAAAGGGTCCCGTCGAAAGACGGGGCCCTTTCTGCGTCCACTGCGGGGCGCATCCCCCTCGCATATCTCCCTCGCGCGCCCCCGGCCGCGCCCCGCGACCCGGCAACGGGCCTCGACCAGCGGGCCGTTGGCCCCCGAGGGGGGCGTGAAGGTTACACTCGCGGCCGGCAGCAGGGTCCACAGGCTACGCAGACACGCCGGCAGAGGCAGGCACAGGGGAGGCCGCGGTGGCGGTGAATGCCAAGAAGATCGCCACGTACGTGCTCGTGGTCTTCGCGCTCTACGTGATCATCACAGACCCGGCCAAAGCGGCCGATTACGTCCAGATAGGCTTCGAGGGCATTTCGGACGCGGCCAAGGCCATCGGATCGTTCATGACCTGGCTCGCCAACGGAGCCAAATAGCGCACCACCCCCGGGAGCATCCATGATCCGCCACCTGGTCCTCTTCAAACTCAACGAGGGCGTCGAGCGCGACGATCCACGAGCCGTCGCGGGCGCCGAGGCCTTCGCCGCGCTCGGTGACCAGATCGACGACCTGCGCTTCTGGGAGTGCGGCTGGAACATCACCGAGCGCCCCATCGCCCACGACTTCGCGATCAACTCGGCCGTCGAGGACGGGGACGCACTGAAGCGGTACCTGGAGCACCCGGCCCACCAGGCGGCCGCCGCGCAGTGGCGGGAGTTCGCCACGTGGGTGATCGCCGACTACGAGTTCTGAGCCATACGGCGCCTTCCGGAGAGCCGTACGACACCTTCTGGAGACAGGCCCTCCGCCGGGAACGGCGGGGGGCCTTTCTGCGTGTTATGCCCAAAGTTGCCGACTTTCACCCTCAACACGGCGTTATGCGGTGCTTGCGCACGATGCACATGTCTTGTGATGCTATGACCGCTTTTGACGGATGATTGACCGATGAAGAGGTGGCGTTGAACGTGTCGGCCAGTTCTGCGCCGCCCCAGGAAGAGGCGCCCGCCCCTACTCACCCCTCTGCCGAAACCCCTGCCGAAACCCCTGCCGAAACCCCTGCCGAGCCCCCCACCCAGACCCCCGCCCAGGCGCCCGCCCCGACCCCGGAGAAGCGGCGGGGCGCCGACACCCGGGCGCTGACCCAGGTGCTCTTCGGTCAGCTCAAGGAGCTCAAGCCGGGCACCCCGGAGCACAACCGGGTGCGGGCGGCGCTCATCGAGGCGAACCTCCCGCTCGTGCGCTATGCGGCCGCCCGCTTCCGCTCCCGCAACGAGCCGATGGAGGACGTCGTCCAGGTCGGCACCATCGGCCTGATCAACGCCATCGACCGCTTCGACCCGGACCGGGGCGTGCAGTTCCCGACCTTCGCGATGCCGACCGTCGTCGGCGAGATCAAGCGCTACTTCCGGGACAACGTGCGCACCGTGCACGTCCCGCGCCGGCTGCACGAGCTGTGGGTCCAGGTCAACAGCGCGACCGAGGACCTGACCACCGCCTTCGGGCGCTCTCCCTCCACCGCCGAGATCGCCGAACGGCTGCGGATCAGTGAGGAGGAGGTGCTGTCCTGCATCGAGGCCGGCCGGTCGTACCACGCGACCTCCCTGGAGGCCGCCCAGGAGGGCGACGGCCTGCCGGGCCTGCTGGACCGCATCGGCTACGAGGACCCCGCCCTGGACGGTGTGGAACACCGCGACCTGGTCCGTCATCTGCTGGTCCAACTCCCCGAGCGCGAGCAGCGGATCCTCCTCCTGCGCTACTACAGCAACCTCACCCAGTCGCAGATCAGCGCGGAACTGGGCGTCTCCCAGATGCATGTCTCCCGCCTCCTGGCCCGCAGCTTCCAGCGGCTGCGCTCGGCGAACCGCATCGAGGCCTGACCCGGGCGCGAGCCGCACCGCGGGCGCCTCCGCGAGGCCTGCCGCACGCGCCGTCGCATGCGGTGTCGCATGCGGTGTCGCATGCGCCGTAGCAAGGCCTGCCGCACGCGCCGGCGCAGCGCCCGCGGCAGGACCCGTTACCGGTCCGAGACACGCCCCGGATGACTTTGCGCGGCCATAACCGCAAGCAGGATCGAGCCATCACCTTCGCGAGCGAATCGCTCACCAGGGCACTTCCCGACAGTTGGGGGTCGAAATAGCGTCAGACCCCCTGCATCCAGGGCGGATTCACATCTCCCATGTCGACATGTCACTACAGCGTGTTGCCGACATGTGACATTCTGCGGGAAGCGCGTTTGCCGGGGCTCCGGCTCCGGTATTCAGGTGAAGGCGCCGTTCCTCGTGAGGGGCGTCGCCGCGACCGTCCCGCGACCCAAAGGGGGTGGCATGTCCGCAGACCAGGGCAGCTCGAAGGTGCTTACGCTCACGAAGAGCGAGGCAGCGCCCAAGGAGCTTGACGCCATCGACGTGCTCGACAGCATCGACGGCGCCCCGGCGCTGGAGACCCCTCCGACCCCGGAAGTCCCGGGTACCTCGGAGGGCCTCGACACCCGCACCCTGTCCCGCTCCCTGTTCCTGCGCCTTGCCGCACTCGAAGAGGACAGCCCCGAGCGTGCCTACGTCCGGGACACCCTGATCGAACTCAACCTCCCCCTCGTGCGCTACGCGGCGGCCCGCTTCCGCAGCCGCAACGAGCCGATGGAGGACATCGTCCAGGTCGGCACCATCGGCCTGATCAAGGCGATCGACCGCTTCGACTGCGAACGGGGCGTGGAGTTCCCGACGTTCGCGATGCCGACGGTCGTGGGCGAGATCAAGCGGTTCTTCCGCGACACCTCCTGGTCGGTCCGCGTCCCGCGCCGCCTCCAGGAGCTGCGGCTGGCCCTCACCAAGGCCAGCGACGAGCTCTCCCAGAAGCTGGACCGCTCCCCGACGGTCACCGAACTGGCCGCGGTCCTGGGCGTGTCCGAGGAGGACGTGGTCGACGGCCTGGCCGTCGGCAACGCCTACACCGCCTCCTCCCTCGACTCCCCGGCCCCCGAGGACGACGGCGGCGAGGGCTCGCTGGCCGACCGCCTCGGTTACGAGGACACGGCCCTGGAGGGCGTCGAGTACCGCGAGTCGCTGAAGCCGCTGCTGGCCAAGCTCCCGCCCCGCGAGCGCCGGATCATCATGCTCCGCTTCTTCGCGAACATGACCCAGTCCCAGATCGGCGACGAGGTCGGCATCTCCCAGATGCATGTCTCCCGCCTGCTGACCCGCACCCTGGCCCAGCTCCGCGAGGGCCTGATCTCGGACTGAACGCGCTCCGAGGGTTCCTTACTGACGGGGTGTCAGCCACACTGGCGCGATGCTTCTCCGTAGGACACCGAGTGGCCGCCGAGGCGCCGTCACGGCAGCGTCGGCGGCCGCCGTCTGCCTGGCCTCGGCACTCACGGCGTGCGGAGGGGGTGGCAGCGGTGGCTATACGGCGGTGGGAGCGGCAGGCGCCTCACCGGGGAGGCCGGGGATGCCGTCGAGAGCGACGGGATCGGTGACGCTGGTTCCGCTGGACGGCTCCTCGGCGGGGACGGCACACGGGTCGCCTTCGGCGAAAGCCGGATCGCCCTCCACGGAACGCGGCCGGCCCCCCACGGCGGCCGACTCCGTTTCCGGCCCCGCGGTCTCATCCCCGTCGCCCTCGCGATCCCGGGGATCCGACCCACCGGCGCCGAACTCAGCAGAGCCCACGACCACTTCGCCCGTCACTTCGCCCGCCGCCCTGACCTGGAGCGCCCCCACCCGCGAGCCCACGGACAAGCGGTGGTGCGAGAAGGTGACGGTCGAGTTCCGCAACTCGGGCGGTACGGCGGTCCGTTCCGGCACGATCACCCTCGGCACGCACATCATCGGCCTGCTGGGCATCGACTGGGCGACGATCAGCTCGACGGAGTCGCTGCCGGTCCCGGTCGCGCCCACCTCCCGTACGAGCAAGACCTGGACGGTCTGCGTGGACGACTGGCGCGTACCCCTGGGCATGCATATCGAGACCCGGGTCGTGGCGGTCGACTGGAGCTGACCCAGTGCGCCCCGGGCGACTTCCAGTCGTATAAGGGCACGACGAAAGCCCGGGGCGCGAGACCCCGGGTTCTTCGTCGCGCCGGGTGACTACTTGAGCGCGAGCCAGGCCACCGCCGCAACCACGACCACAACGGCGACGATGCCGAGGATCAGGCCGATGCGGGGGCCGCCGGAAGAGGAGGTGGATGCCGTCTGCTGGGAGGTCTGCGGGGCCTCGTCGACGAACGCGCGGAACATCTGGGTGTTGCCGGCGGGGTCGTAGTTGCCCTGGGGGCCCTGGGTGTTAGCCATGCCCCGAGACACTAGCGAATCCCTGGGTGTGGCCCAAGTGGGGGGCCACCCGGAAGGACGGCCCGCCCCACCTGGGTGTTTACGTTCGCAATACTTGCTTTTGCCAAGTTTTTATCTCCATCCCCACCCACTTATTTGCCTGTGGCAACCAAGCAGTTCTATGGTTGCCCCAAGCAACGAATACGGGAGGTGTGATGGCGGAGCAGGCGCAGTTCGAGGAGCTGGCGCGTCAGCTCAGCGCCGTCGGAGCTGTGAAGCGGGACCTCGCGCGGATACTGCCGCACGAATGCCCGGCCGGTTCCGCGGCCGTGCTGACGCTGCTCGGCCACTACGGATCCATGCGCATGAGCAAGCTCGCCGAGCTGCTCGCCGTGGACATGTCCGTGACCAGCCGGCACGTGGCGCATGTCGCCGAGCGCGGCTGGATCGAGCGGGCCCCCGACCCGGCGGACAAGCGTTCCCGCATCGTGCACCTCACCCCCGCGGGCGAGGCCACTCTCCGGGACCTGTCCCGGCGCAGCACCGAGCTGCTCACCGAGCGGCTGAGCGACTGGAGCGACGAGGAGGTCGACCAGCTGATCCGGCTGATGACCCGGCTCCGGGACAGCTTCGGTGACTGCAGGAGCGCCCATCCCCGCCTGACCGCGACGGCCACGGCCACGGTCGCCTCCGCCGCCCGCGCCCCCACCACCCCCGTACTCGAACCGACCACCCGTACACCCGCGTAAGACGTTAGAAAAGGAAGCCCATGGCAACGACCACACCAGCCGGTGTGCGGGCCCATGCCAAGCACGGGGGAGGCTCCCTCGAGCAGGCCCCGATGACGCACCGGCAGATCATGGAAGCGATATCCGGGCTGCTGCTCGGTATGTTCGTGGCGATCCTGTCCTCCACGATCGTCACCAACGCCCTGCCGCACATCATCACCGACCTGGGCGGCGGCCAGTCCGCCTACACCTGGGTCGTCACCGCCGCCCTGCTGTCCATGACCGCGGCCACCCCGCTGTGGGGCAAGCTCGCCGACCTGTACAACAAGAAGGCGCTCGTCCAGATCGCCCTGGTCATCTACGTCCTGGGATCCGCGGCCGCCGGCCTGTCGCAGAACGCCGGCATGCTGATCGCCTGCCGTGTCGTCCAGGGCATCGGTGTCGGCGGTCTGTCCGCCCTCGCCCAGATCGTCATGGCCGCGATGATCTCGCCGCGTGAGCGCGGCCGTTACTCCGGCTACCTCGGCGCGACCTTCGCCGTCGCCACCGTCGGCGGCCCGCTGCTCGGCGGTGTCATCACCGACACCTCGTGGCTGGGCTGGCGCTGGTGCTTCTACGTCGGTGTCCCCTTCGCCGTCATCGCGCTGATCGTGCTGCAGAAGACCCTGCACCTGCCCGTACTGAAGCGCGAGGTCAAGGTCGACTGGGCCGGCGCGTTCTTCGTCGCCGCCGCCGTCTCGCTGCTGCTGGTCTGGGTCACCTTCGCCGGTGACAAGTACGACTGGATCTCCTGGCAGACGTACGCGATGGTCGGCGGTTCGATCGCCCTCGGTCTGATCTTCATCCTGGTCGAGTCGAAGGCCAAGGAACCGATCATCCCGCTGCGGCTGTTCCGCAACCGCACCATCACCCTGGCGTCGCTGGCCTCCCTGTTCGTCGGTGTCGCGATGTTCACCGGCACGGTGTTCTTCAGCCAGTACTTCCAGCTGGCCCGCGACAAGTCCCCGACGATGTCCGGTGTCATGACGATCCCGATGATCGGCGGACTGTTCGTCTCCTCGACCGTCTCCGGGCAGTTCATCACCCGCACCGGCCGCTGGAAGGCGTGGCTGGTCAGCGGTGGCGTGCTCGTGACGGCCGGCCTGGGCCTGCTCGGGACCATCCGGTACGACACGACGTACTGGAAGATGGCGATCTTCATGGCGCTGCTGGGTCTCGGCATCGGCATGATGATGCAGAACCTGGTGCTGTGCACGCAGAACCAGGTCGCCCCCTCCGACCTCGGCTCGGCCAGCTCCACGGTCACCTTCTTCCGTTCCCTCGGTGGTGCGGTCGGCGTCTCGGCGCTGGGCGCGGTGATGTCCCACCGGATCACGCACTACGTGTCGGAGGGCGTCTCCGCCCTCTCCCCCAAGTACCAGGCCGCCCTGGCCGGTTCCAGCTCGTCCAGCGACAGCATCCCGGACCTGAGCAAGCTGCCCGTCCCGCTGCGCACCCTCATGCAGAGCGCGTACGGCCACGGCATCGCCGACGTCTTCCTGATCGCCGGCTGCCTCGCGGCCCTCGCGTTCCTGATCACCCTGTTCATCAAGGAGGTCCCGCTGAAGACCAAGGGTGGGCTCGCCCAGGCCGCCGAGGCGCAGGACAGCGAGGCCACCCCGGCCCCGGCCGCTGCCGCCGTCGCGGCTACCGCCGAGGAGACGGTCCCCGGCTGGGCCGCCCCGGTCGTGAGCAGCACCACGGAAGCCGCTCCGGAAGCCACCCGGCAGTTCGCCGCCGTGGCGACCATCGCCGCCCCCGAGCAGTCGGCGGGCTCCGGCGGCACCCCCGTGCACGGCTTCGTCCGCGGCGCCGAGAGCGCCCCGGTCCCCCAGGCCGCGGTCACCCTCATCTCGCTCTCCGGCCGCCAGCTGGGCCGCTCGGTCGCGGCCTACGACGGCTCCTACCGGCTGGACGCGCCCGGCGCGGGTTCGTATGTGCTGATCGCCTCCGCCGACGGCTACCAGCCGCAGGCCTCCACCGTCGTGGTGGGCGAGGACCCGCTGTCGTACGACATCCTGCTCAGCGGCACCAGCGGGCTGAGCGGTGTGGTGCGGGGCGCGGGCAGCGCGCTGCCGGTCAAGGACGCGATGGTGATCGTCACCGACGTGCGCGGCGACCTGCTGGCCACCGCGGCCACCGGTGAGCAGGGCCAGTTCGTCTTCGGCGAGCTGGTGCCGGGTGTGGTGACGGTCGCGGTGAACGCGGCCGGGTACCGCCCCCGCGCCCTGCCGGTCGAGATCGGCACCACCGGGGTCACCCGGATCGAGGTCGACCTGGATGCCGGCGCCCAGCTGCAGGGTGTCGTACGGGCCCCGCACGGGCCGTTGGCCGACGCCCGCGTCACCCTCGTGGACGCGGCCGGCAACGTGGTCGGCACGGCCACCACCGGCGTGGACGGCGCGTACGCCTTCGCCGACCTGGACGGCGGTGACTACACCGTGATCGCGACGGGCTACCCGCCGGTCGCCACGGCCCTCAACGTCACCGGCGCCGGTGTCGACGGGCACGACATCGAACTCTCCCACCCCGGCGAGTAGTTCACCCCGGCCCGGGGCAGCGATGGTTCATCGGCTGCCCCGGGCCGCTCGCAATCCGCGCAATTTATAAGGCTTTTCACGCCTCTAGATCGGTTTTCAGGGAGAATTCGGGATGGGACTGACCGCGAGGATCCGCACCCGGGACGGATGGGCCGTGTCGCACGCGGTCGTCACGGTGACCGACATGACCGGCACGCAGGTGCTGCGCGCCGAGGCCGACGACGAGGGCACGGTACGGGATCCGAATCCGCTCGCGCCCGGGGCCTACACCGTCATCGTCACCGCCGTGGGCTACGCGCCCGCCGCCTCCAGCGCCATCGTCACCGCCAGCGGCCGCGCCGAGGTCGGCACGGTCACGCTCGCCCGGCAGGGCGGCACCGAGCTGCCGCCGCCCGGCCCGTGGACCGTCGACCCGGCGCACTCCACGGTCGCCGCGGTCGCCCAGCACCTGGGCATCTCCAGCGTCCGCGGCCGTTTCACGGACTTCACGGCGGCCATCGAGATCGCGCCCGACGACGTCACCAAGTCCCGTGTCCAGGCCGTCATCCGGGCCGCCTCCATCGACACCGGCAACGGTATGCGCGACACGCATCTGCGTTCGGCCGACTTCCTGGACGTCGAGCGCTACCCCGAACTCACGTACACCTCGACGGGTCTCACGGCGGCCGGCTCCGACCGCTGGACGGTCCACGGCGAGCTGGCCATGCGCGGTGTCGTACGACCCGTCGACCTCGACCTCGCCTACCTCGGCACCGGCGCCGACCCCTGGGGCGGCACGCGGGCCGCGTTCCGCGCGACGACCGAGCTGCACCGCGAGGACTTCGCGATGAACTACAACCAGGTCGTCCAGGCGGGCATCGCGGCCATCGGTACGACGCTGAAGGTGGAGCTGGAGGTCCAGGCCGTACAGGGGGAGTCACTGCCGCAGGCGTAGGCGCAGCAGGGACAGGCGGGGCGGGTCCCGTCGGCCTAGGCTGGCGGCATGGCACCGAACATCGCGACGAACACCGCCGTATCCCTCGACGAACTGCTGGACTTCGTACGGCCCCGCCACCGCGCGATCCTGCTCACGCGCCGCGCCGACGGCAGCCCCCAGGGGTCGCCGCTGACCTGCGGGGTCGACGACTCCGGTCGGATCGTGGCCTCCACCTACCCCGAACGGGCCAAGACCCGGAACGCCAAGCGGGACGAGCGGGTGAGCGTGATCGTCCTGAGCGACGACTGGAACGGGCCGTGGGTCCAGGTCGACGGCCGTGCCGAGGTGATCGACTCGCCGGAGTCCGTGGAGGCACTGGTCGAGTACTACCGGAACATCGCCGGTGAGCATCCGGACTGGGACGAGTACCGGGCGGCGATGCTGAAGCAGGGTAAGTCGATCATCCGGGTGACGCCGGAGAAGTGGGGGCCGGTCGCCACCGGCGGATTCCCGGCACGGTTGGCCTCGCCGGACGCCCCCTAGCCCTCAGGTGGGTCGGGTCACCTTGGCCTCGATGCCCGCGATCAGCAGGTCCAAGGCGAATGCGAAGTCCCGGTCCAGCATTTCCGCGACCGTGTCGCCGCCCCTTGCTGCCATGAGGTCCTTCGACTCCTCGATGATCTGCGCGGTGCCGGGGGCCTCGGTCACCGCGTTCATCGCGGTGCTGAAGTACTCGTCCGGGGTCATGCCGGCCGCGGCCACCCGCTCGGCGAAGTGGCCCTCGATCGTGCCGTAGCCGTAGACGAACTGGAAGACCGCCGAGATCGCGCCGGTCACCCCGTGGGCGGGCAGGCCGGCGCGACGCACGACCTGCTGGACCACTCGGGAGAAGGCCAGCGAGTGGGGGCCGACGTTGAGGTAACGGCCGGCCAGCGGGGAGAGCCAGGGGTGGCGGACCAGCAGCGCGCGGTACTCCGTGGCCAGCGCCCGCAGTTGCTCCCGCCAGTCGCCGTCGGTCACCTCGGGCAGCCGCAGCTCTCCGAAGGCCGCGTCGAGGGCGAGTTCGAGCAGGTCGTCCTTGGTGTCGACGTACCAGTACACGGACATGGCGGTCACGTTGAGCTCGGCCGCGAGACGCCGCATGGAGAACTTGTCGAGCCCGTCGGAGTCGAGGAGCCGGACGGTGGCCGAGGTGATGCGATCGCGGTCGAGCCCGGAGGGCTGCCCGGTACGGCCGCCCTTGTGGGCCTTCTCCTCCAGCCACACACTGGCCCGCGCCATCACGACCCCCTCCTCGACGATCACTTCTCAAGATGCTAAAGCTGCAACGCCTCTTTAGGGGCGCGGGGCTATGTCCGACATGCGGCTACCGCCGCGTGAGCGCGACCAGCCACCCACAACCCGCACCCCCCAAAACGACACATACCCCCTCCCCCTCAGGGGGCATTCCTCTCCGCCCTCCTGAGAAGGCCCGCCGCCACAAACCCCCCGACCACCACGGCGACCGCCCCCACCAACTGCCCCGCCCCCAGCCCCGCCGACAGCGACTTCCCCGACGCCACCCAGGAACTCAGCACCGCACCCAGCACCGCAACCCCCAACCCGTTGCCGAACTCGGCCAGGGTGCCGTTGATCCCGGCCCCCACCCCGGCCTTCTCCGGCGGAATCGCGCTCATGATGGCGTGCGCCATCGCCGGGTTGGCGATGGCGCACCCCGCTCCGATCAGCAGCAGACCGAGCAGCGTGCCGCCGTACCCGCTCGAATCCAGTACGGCGATGGACACCAGCCCGAGTGACATCAGCAGCATCCCCAGGGCTATCGCCACCGGCGTACCCAGCCTTGTCGCCCACTTGGCCGACAGGCCCGTGAAGTTGAGGGCGACGACCGTGAGTGCGAGCGGTGCCGTGCGCAGACCTGCCTCCAAGGGGCCGTAGCCGAGGACGAATTGCAGGTGCTGGGTGAGCAGGAACAGCGCTCCGCCCATGCCGAAGGTGATGAGCACCGCACCGGCGACGGCCCCCGTGAAGCGGCGGTCCCTGAAGAAGTGGGGGTCGAGCATGGGGTACGGGATCCGGCTCTCCCAGTACGCGAACAGGGACAGGACCACGACCGCCACGGTCGCCGTGACCAGCACCCACGCCGACGTCCAGCCGTGATCCGGGCCGGAGATGATCGCGAAGACCAGTGCGCCCATGCCGATCGTGGAGAGCAGCGCGCCGAGGAGGTCGGGGCGGTCGCCCTGGGGGTTTTTCGACTCGGGGACCAGGACTACGACCGCTGCCAGGGCCAGTGCCGCGACCGGGAGGTTGATCAGGAAGATCGCGCCCCACCAGAAGTGGTTGAGCATGAACCCGCCGATCAGCGGGCCTGCGGCGAAGCCGAGCGCGTTGACGGCGGCCCAGATGCCGATCGCCTTGGGCTGCTCGTCGGGGGTGAAGATCTGCATCGCCACGGCGAGGGTGGTGGTGAGCAGAAGCGCGCCGCCCACGCCCATGCCGGCCCGCGCGGCGACCAACTGGGCCGTGGAACCGGCCAGTCCCGCGGCCAGCGAACCCACGCCGAACAGGACCAGGCCGGTGATCAGCATCTTCTTGCGGCCGTAGCGGTCGGCCGCGCTGCCGGCGGTGAGCAGCAGGCCGGACTGGACGAGCGAGTACGCGTTGATCATCCACTGGATGTCCGCGGTGGCCGCGTGCAGCTCCCGGGTGAGGGAGGGGATGGCCACGTTGAGAACGGTGTTGTCGAGCAGCACGGTGAGCTGCGCGAGGCAGATGACACCGAGGATCAGCCAGCGCTGGGGGTGGCCCTGAGAAGTCATGCTGTACACCGTAAGGGAGCTCCTATACGGCGTACAACGCAGATATGAAGCAAGGGGCGACGACCATGGTCACCGCCCCTTACTTCGGCCCTGGTTTCGGGCTACTGCCGGCTGCTAGCTGCTCGCCTTCTGCGTGAGGTCGTAGAAGGTGGACGAACCGACCGTCACCTTCTTGAAGTTCTTCTCGACCCACGAGGTGATCTGCGAGGACGTGCCGCTGCTGCTGCCGCCCATGCCGCCGCCGGTGCCGGTGCCGGAGGAGATGAAGTAGTGGATCTTGCCGTCCGCCACGTACTCCTTGAACTGGGCCGGCGTCGGGGACGGGTCGGTGCCGTTGAAGCCGCCGATCGCCATCACCGAGTCGTCGGTGGCCAGCTGGTAGCTCGCCGCGTTCTGGGCGCCGATGGCCGCCGCGACCCAGGTGTACTTGGACGCGTCCTTCTCCAGCAGCTTCTTGGCCTCGGAGGTGACGGTCGCCCCGTTCAGCAGGCCGCCGACGCCACCGCCGCCGCCCATGCCGCCGCCCTCGCCCGTCTGACCGCCGCCCGGGAAGCCGTTGCCGTTCTGCGTGCTCCCGTTCCCGTTCTGGCCCTGCTGGTTCTGGCCCGGCATACCGCCGCCGGTGCCGCCGCCGAAGCCGCCGTTGCCGCCACCAGGGAAGCCCTGCCGGCCGTTCTGACCCTGCTGGTTCTGGGTGGTGCCGTTGTTGCCCTGGCCGAAGCCACCGACGCCGCCCGCGCCGCCTCGGCCGCCGCCCCCGCCGGGGCCACCCCCGAAGCCCATCATGCTCGCGCCCGCCGGGCCCGCCGTCGGGATGGAGCCGGTGTGCGCGGAGTCCACCGTGCTGAGGGTGTACGCCGTCGGGCCCGCCAGCGCGGCCACCAGGCCCACCACAGCCGCCCCGAGGGCGAGTCGGCGGCTGATCCGGCCCGCGAAGATCAGGCCGAGCGCGGCCGCCAGACCGCCGATCAGGACCAGCCACTTCAGCCAGGGCAGGTAGGTGGAGGTGCGGTTGAGGAGGACGTAACCCCAGACCGCGGCCGAGACCACGACGGCGGCGAGGGTGATCGACGCCCACAGCTCGGCGCGCTTCTCCCACAGCAGGCCCGCGCCCATTCCGATCACCGCGGCGATGTAGGGGGCGAGGGCGATCGTGTAGTACTGGTGGAAGATGCCGGCCATGTAGCTGAAGACCACCATGGTGATCAGCAGCGAGCCGCCCCAGACCAGGAACGAGGCCCGGGTCACCGAGGTCCGCTTCAGTTTGCGCGTCGCCACCAGGCCCGCGACCAGCAGGATCAGCGCGGCCGGGAGCAGCCAGGAGATCTGGCTGCCGATCTCGGAGTTGAACATCCGGTCCCAGCCGGTGGCACCCCACTGGCCGGTGCCGGTACCGCCGCCACCGCCGCCGACACTGCCGGTCTCGTCGCCGCTGATCCGGCCGAGGCCGTTGTAGCCGAAGGTCAGCTCCAGGAAGCTGTTGTTCTGCGAACCGCCGATGTAGGGGCGGGAGGAGGCCGGCCACAGCTCGACGATCGCGACCCACCAGCCGGCGGAGACGATCAGCGCGCCGGTCGCCAGGGCCAGCTGACCGATCCGCTTCTTCAGCTGGCGCGGGCCGACGGCCGCGTACACGAACGCCAGCGCCGGCAGGATCAGGAAGGCCTGGAGGGTCTTGGCGAGGAAGGCGAAGCCGATCGCCACGCCCGCCCACACCAGCCACCTGGTCCTGCCGTCCTCGACGGCGCGGACGACGAAGTAGCAGGCCAGTGCCATCAGCAGGGCCAGCATCGCGTCCGGGTTGTCGAACCGGAACATCAGCGCCGCGACAGGGGTGAGCGCGAGCACGGCGCCCGCGATCAGACCGGCCGCGGGGCTGAACCGGCGGCGCACGGAGGCGTAGACGACCGCGACCGTGCCGACGCCCATGAGGACCTCGGGGCCGAGGATCGTCCAGGAGTTCAGGCCGAAGATCCGGGCCGCGATCTCCATCGGCCACAGGAACGCCGAGGGCTTGTCGACGGTGATCGCGTTGCCCGCGTCCAGCGAACCGAAGAACAGTGCCTTCCAGCTCTTGGTGCCCGCCTGGACGGCGGCCGAGTAGAAGGAGTTCGAGTAGCCGGAGGCGCTCAGGTTGTAGAAGTAGAGCGCCGCGGTGGCGACCAGCAGGCCGAGGAAGGCCGGCCGCGCCCAGCGGGGGTCATCGGGGCGGCCGCGCCAGAGTCTGCGGACGAAGGGCTGCTGGGGCTCGCCCGAGCCCGCCTGCGGCACTGGTGGGGCGGGGATGTCCTGGTCGTCCCGGACGTCCGGCGCGTGCCGGGGCGGCGGGGGAGCCGTGGGGGCCGGGCCCCACTGTGTCGGGTGGTCGGTGTGGGTGCTGCTCATCGGGCATCCCCCGGATCGGTGTCATGGGGACGCACCGGCTGCAACTGCATGGTCGCGTCCCTCCAGGTGCCGTCCGCGGCTTCACCGGCGCGGAACTGGGTGGTGGTCGTGGTGCCGCCCTCGGCGTAGGGCTGGTGTGCCGGGCGCTGCGGGAGCGGGCCCTGCGGCTGGTGTCCCCGGGGGGCCGTGGTGTACGTCGGCGACGACGGGGTGTGCGTGGCCACCACCGTGGAGGAGGGCTGCCGGCTGCCGTCGCGGTCCGGGAAGACCCAGGCGCGGAAGAGCAGGAAGCGCAGGACGGTCGCGGCGAGGTTGGCGGCGACCAGCACCGCCAGCTCGGTGGAGTGCGCGGGGTCGCTGCTCGCCGCGTTCAGGGCGGCGAGCGAACCGCTGGTCAGCGCGAGGCCGATACCGAAGACGACCAGACCCTGTGCCTGGTGCCGGACCGCTCCGCCCCGGCCGCGCACCCCGAAGGTGAGGCGCCGGTTGGCCGACGTGTTGGCCACGGCCGACACCAGCAGCGCGAGCGCGTTGGCGATCTGCGAGCCGAGGAACTGCCGGAAGAAGCTGTAGAGGACCAGGTAGAACAGGGTCGACAGGGCGCCGACCACACAGAAGCCGACGAGCTGACGGGCCAGGCCCTTCGGCACGTCCTGGATGTCGCGGTCGCGCGGGTCGTCGCCGAAGGGGCGGCCGATCCGGTCCAGCGGCAGCGAACCGGTGGCCAGGGCCTTGCCGACCCGCCACACACCCTTGAGGTCGTCGGTGGCCGTCTTCACGATGTGCACCGTCGAGTCGGGGTCGTCGACCCAGTCGACCGGCACCTCGTGGATGCGCAGACCCGCGCGCTCGGCGATCACCAGCATCTCGGTGTCGAAGAACCAGCCGGTGTCCTCGACCATCGGCAGCAGCACCTTCGCGACATCGCGCCGGATCGCCTTGAAGCCGCACTGCGCGTCCGAGAAGCGGGCCTGCAGCGAGCCGCGCAGGATCAGGTTGTACGAGCGGCTGATGAACTCCCGCTTGGCGCCGCGCACCACGCGCGACGAGCGGGCCAGCCGGGAACCGATCGCCAGGTCGGAGTGGCCGGAGATGAGCGGTGCCACCAGCGGCAGCAGCGCGTTCAGGTCGGTCGACAGGTCCACGTCCATGTACGCGAGGATCGGCGCGTCCGAGGCCGACCAGACGGTCCGCAGCGCACGGCCGCGGCCCTTCTGCTCCAGCCGGAACGACTTGACCTCGGCCAGCTCCGCCTCAAGCCGCTTCGCCACCTGGGGAGTGGTGTCCGTGGACGCGTTGTCCGCGATGGTGATGCGGAACGCGTACGGGAAGGTGCGCTTGAGGTGGTCATGCAGTCTGACGACGCATGTGCCGAGGTCCTTCTCCTCGTTGTAGACGGGGATCACTACGTCCAGGACAGGCGTACCGGCGGCTCCGGCCGGGAGGTGCTCCCGCGCCGGCAGGGTGCCGGGAGAAGAGTCGGTTCGCATGGGAACGACTCTGGTCAAGCGCCCTGTTGCACCCATGTGGTGGCACTGTGCTGTGCCTGTGAGTGCGATTGCCAGTTGGTTTCGGCGGCGGGCTGGGGAGCAGCCGGGGCAAGCGCGGGCAGATACAGGGTGAACACCGTGCAGCCGGGAACACTGTCCACGGTGACGGCACCGCCGTGCGCGGACGCGACGGCCTGCACGATGGCGAGCCCCAGACCGGTGGACCCGGTGGACCGCGACCGGGCGGAGTCGCCGCGCGCGAACCGCTCGAAGACGTGCGGCAGCAGATCCGGCGGAATGCCCTGCCCGTTGTCCTCGACGTCCACGCACATCCAGGGCCCGCGCCGCTGCACACGGGCGGTGACGGTCGTCCCCGGCGGGGTGTGCTTGCGCGCGTTGCCGAGCACATTGACCAGCACCTGCTGGATACGGGCCGCGTCGGCGGCCACCAGCGCCGGCTCGTCGGGCAGATCCAGCCGCCAGTTGTGGTCCATGCCGGCCGCGCGCGAGTCGCTGACGGTGTCGACGACGAGCGGGATGAGGTCGGTGTGCTCGAACTGGAGCGGACGGCCCGCGTCCAGGCGGGCGAGCAGCAGCAAGTCCTCGACGAGGAGGGTCATCCGGCCGGCCTCGGACTCGATACGGCCGAGGGCGTGCCGGGTGTCGGGCCCGACCTCCTCCCGTCCGCGCCGGGTGAGTTCGGCGTAGCCGCGGATGGAGGCGAGCGGGGTCCGCAGCTCATGGCTGGCGTCGGCGACGAACTGCCGTACCCGCATCTCGCTCTGCTGACGGGAGTGCAGGGCGCCGTGCACGTGGTTGAGCATGCGGTTGAGCGCGGAGCCGACCTGGCCGACCTCGGTGTGCGGGTCGCACTCCGACTCCGGGACCCGCTCGCTGAGGTTGACCTCGCCGGTGTGCAGGGGGAGTTCGGAGACGCGGGTGGCGGTGTTGGCGACCCTGCGCAGCGGCCGGGTGGCCACGCCGACCATCACGGTGCCGGCGAGGGAGGCGGCGATCAGGCCGGAGAGGGTGAGGCTGATCTCGACGATGATCAGGGTGTTGATGGTGCCGTCGACGTCGGAGGTGGGGATACCGACGTAGAAGGTGCCGTTGTTGCCCACGACGTACTGGACCTGGTACGTGCCGAGGCCCGGGATGTCGACCGTGTGCGCCCTCTGGTCCTGGGCGACGGAACCGAGCACCTTGAGCTGGGCCTCGGTGAGGGTCGCGGGGGTCATCTGGGTGTAGCCGGCGGAGTTGTTCTCCTTGGTGCCGACCTTGCCGCTGGTGATCGACCCGTTCTCGACCTGGGCCGCGAGCGTCCGCTGCGGCTGCGGCCCGTTGGCGACGAATTCTGCGAGGGTCTTCTTCTGCTCCGGCTTGAGCTTGTCGGCGTTGCCGGCCGGGGGGCTGCCCTTGCCGTCGAAGCCGCCCACCGGCCCGCCGGCGGCACGCAGTGCGACCTCGCGCAGGTTGCTGTTCAGCTCCCCGTACAGGTGGTCGCGCAGCACGAGGGTGGTGACGGTCCCGATCACCGCGCAGACCACGGCGATCAGCGTCACGGACACGACGACGAGCCGGGTCCGCAGGGTGCGCGGCTGTCCTGCTCGTCGCTTCTGCGTACGCGGCCGTCGTCGTCCGCTCATGACGCGGCGGGCTTGATCAGGTAACCCGCCCCACGCCGGGTGTGGATCATCGGCTCCCGGCCGGCGTCTATCTTCCTGCGCAGGTACGAGATGTAGAGCTCGACCACGTTGGCCTGCCCGCCGAAGTCGTACGACCACACCCGGTCCAGGATCTGGGCCTTGCTGAGCACGCGCCGCGGGTTGCGCATCAGGAAGCGCAGCAGCTCGAACTCGGTGGCGGTGAGGTGGATCGAGTCCCCGGCCCGCGTGACCTCGTGGCTGTCCTCGTCCAGGGTGAGGTCACCGACGACGAGTACCGAGTCGGACCGCCGGTCGGCGGCACCGGAGCGGCGGATGAGCCCGCGCAGCCGGGCCACGACCTCTTCGAGGCTGAAGGGTTTGGTGACGTAGTCGTCGCCGCCAGCGGTGAGACCGGCGATCCGGTCCTCGACCGCGTCCTTCGCGGTGAGGAACAGCACGGGCACGTCGGGGAGCTCGCGCCGCAGGCGACCGAGAACGGTGAGGCCGTCCATGTCGGGCAGCATCATGTCGAGGACGACGGCGTCGGGCCGGAACTCCCGGGCGGTCTGGATGGCACCCTGCCCGTCACCCGCACTCCTGATCTGCCAGCCCTCGTAACGGAGGGCCATGGAGAGGAGTTCGGTGATCGACAGCTCGTCGTCCACCACAAGCACTCGGACGGGGCTCCCGTCCGGCCTCACCAGTTCGGTGCGCCCCTGGGGCGAGGTCGTGGTCATGGTGGACACCTTGTCGGGGTCCTCTGAGAACACGCTTTCACTAATCTGTGATTTCCCTAAGAAACACACAGGCGCCTCTCAGGGAACGCCTGGGAATCCCATCACGTGCGCACGAACTCGTGACCGCGCCCGCCCCGGGCTGTGCGGATCATGTCCGTCCGGTGTGCGCCCCGGCCCGCTGATGAAACGCCGATGAACCGCTGATGAGAGCGTACCGGGGCAGGCGGCCGGGCGCCTGTGGAGTGAATCCGGGCGGACCTTGGCAGGGCTCTTCGCGGATCCTTCCCGGGCGTTCGGCGCGGGTCAGAACAGCCCCTCCTGGGGTGCGGTGAACTCCCGTACGGGTACGCCGAGTTCATCCTCCGCGCCCGCTTCGACGGCGGTCAGCTCCCACCCGGGCAGCAAGCGCGTGTCGAGGACGACGACCCCACGCCGGGTGGCGAGATGCAGATCCGGCCCGGCGGCCGCGACGAGCTCACCGTTCACCACGCCGCCCGCGACCAGTTCGACCACCTCGCCGACGGCTGCGGGCACCGCGTCCAGCCCGAACACCCGTACATGGTCGACGACTTGGCACGGCTCAGGAACCAGGGCCTCGGGCCACGCACCCAGCGCCAGGGCCCGTCCATGCAACACCACGACCTCCGCGGCCCGTTCGGCGTCGCTTCCCGGCAGGGCGGCCCGTACGACACGCTTGTCGCCGTAGGGAATCCGGTCGGGCACCCTGAGCGCGGCCCGCAACAGCTCCTCGGCCCGCCGCGCTGCCATCAGCGGCCCGGCGCCCAGCCAGCTGAAGCACACGGCCCCCTGCTCCAGCAGCCGCGCCGATCCACGCTCGACGGCGGTGATCCCGACCTTGACCATTCCGGGCCCGAACCAGGCCAGATACACGTGATACGGCCGGGGATCATCGGCGATGCCGTCGGCGGCCACGGAGTGCGCCCGGTCCAGCCGGGCACACTCCTCGCAGCGCGCGCCGGTACTCCGGCCGGACACGGACGCGCCTACCGCGCAGGGATGCCCACGCGCCCCGACACACTCCCGCACACCCCCGTCGGCCGTCCTGAAGGCGACGCGCTTCCCCGGCCCGAGCACACTGCGCCGCCCACCGCTCCACAGCAGCACGGGCCCGTCGTCCGACCACCGCAGCCCCGAACATCTCCACACCTGTGCCATCACTCGCGAGCGTAGAGGGCAGCACTGACAACGGGGCGGGGCGGGCGGGCACCGTGGGTTCGTCTCGGACGCCGTTCCGGTGCCGTGGCCCCTCGATCAGCCGCCGGCCCGCGCGGTCGCCGGCCCGGTCCCCGGTGGCGGTCACCGGCTCGAGCACGGACCCGGTACGCCGTCCCCGGCCCGCCAGCCGGCACCCCACGCATCCGAGGTGGCCGCCGCGCGCGCCCGTGTCCCGCGCTCCGAGGGCCCACTGCGCCCGGGGCCGGGTAGAGCTGCCGCATCCACCCGTTTTCCACCCTGCTTCCACCCATGGGTCCAAGTGCCGGAAAGGGTCGGAACCGGATAGTCGGGGCATGACGATTTCCGACTGGATCATCGATGTGGCGCTCATCCTCGTGGTCATCAGGCAGATGCGGGAGGAGAGGCTGACGGCGTTCAGACTGCTGCTGCCCCTGGGCCTGGTCACCTGGGTGGCGACCAGCTACCTGCACGAGATCCCGACAGCGGGCAACGACCTCGTTCTCATGGCGACGTTCGCCGGCATCGGCGTCGCCTGCGGTGTGGCCGGCGGCCTGCTCACCCGGGTCCGGTACGCGGACGGGCACGTGCGGGTCAAGGCGACCGTGGGCGCGGCGGCCCTGTGGGTACTCAGCATGGGGTTCCGCCTGGCCTTCGCGATCTGGACCTCCCACTCCTCCGGCGCGACCCACATAGCCCGCTTCTCCACCACCCACGACATCACCAGCGAACAGGCATGGGTCGCCGCCCTCGTCCTGATGGCCGTCAGCGAGGTCGTCATCCGCCTGGGCATCATCGTCGTACGCGGCCAGACCCTCCGCGGCCGCGAGCGCACCCGCGTACTGACCACGGCGTGAGCCGCGGTGGCGGCCGATCCCCGGCCCCCCACGCCCCCTGTCAATTCGCTGTGTTAGGTTGCGCCCCTTGATCGTGAAGGTTATGTGGGGGGCCTTTTGTGAAGTCGGCGCGTTTCTCGCTGCCAACCGCCGCAGCACTGTTCCTGGGGCTGACGACCGCCATCGGTCCCGGCGCGGTCGCCTCGTACGCGGCGTCGGACAAACCGCTGCCGATCGCGCACTTCGCGCAGATGGTCGTGGACACTCCGCACGGGCATCTGTTCATCAGCGGCGGCGCCGGAACCGACGGCATTCTCGTCACCGACCTCGACGGCGGGAACCCGTCGCTGATCAGCAACGAGCCGGGGGCCACCGGTCTCGCCGTCTCCGCCGACGGGTCCACGCTGTACGCGGCCCTCCCGGGCCAGGACGCCATCGCGGTGATCAGCACGGAGAACCTGACCGAGTCCGCTCGTTACGGCACGGGCGCGGGCACCCATCCGGACTCGCTGGCCGTCGCCGGCGGCACCCTCTGGTTCGGATACGGCACGGCGGGCGCCGGCGGCATCGGATCCGTCGACGGCACCGGTGCGGTCACCCTGGCGCAGGATTCCGGCAGTTGGACGGCGCCGCCGACGCTGGCGACGACACCCACGCCCTCCGACGTACTCGCGGCCGCCGCGCAGACGGGCGACACCTCCGCCGTCGTGACATACCGGGCCGACGGCGAGGCCCTGACCCGACAGGCCGCGACGGCGCTGCCCGTCCCCGACCTGGGCGGCCTCGCGGTCACGGCGGACGGCCGGCATCTGGCGGTCTCGTCGTGGCTGAAGGCGACCGCCAACCGGTACCGCGTCTCGGATCTGACCGTGGACGGGCTTTTCCCCGAGACGCTGGCCGGCAAGTCCGTCGCCGTGGCCCCGGACGGCACCGTGGCCGGCTGCGGCTGCAACTACGGGTTCGAGGCCTTCCCGGAAACCGGCGAGGGCAGCTACAACCTGTACGAGATCGACGCTCCGCTGCACCTGGCCCCGCACGGCCTCGCCTGGGCGCCGGACGGCAGCCGGCTCTACGGCGTGGCCGTGGACTCCTCCGGCGGAACACCGACGCTACGAATAGCCCGTAACCCGGAGTCCGCGCGGGTCAGGCTCATCGGAAGCTCGGCCCCCACCCCGCTCGCCCCCGGCGAGGCCTACTCGTTCCGCGCGAGCTTCGATTCGTACCTCACGCTGAGCACCGGCCAGACCCTGCTGCCGGGCACCGTCCGGATCACGCGCTACGACGACGCCGACCCGGACGGTGTGCTCGTCCCGGACCCGACGACCACCCCGGCCGGCACCGCCGACTTCTTCGGCTCCTACTACGTCGCCGGCACCGCTCCCCTCACCGGCCCGCTGAGCTTCAACGTCGACTACGCGGGAAGCGGCCACTACGGCCCGGCCACCCAGACCTTCGCCGTCCCCGTCGCGAAGTACGCGCCCACGCTGACGCTGACCGGTCCCGCCACCTCCGGCCGTGCCGCGCCGCTGACCGCCACCGGGCACCTCACCTGGCCGCACGCGCATGTGAAGACCGGTGCGGTGCACATCGTCAAGACCGACCTGGCGCACCCCTCCGGCTACTCGGTGGGCACCGTCTCCGTCGCCGCCGACGGCAGCTTCGCCTTCCACGACACCCCGCAGGTCGGCGGCGCGAACACGTACGCCTTCACCTACGACGGCGGCACGTCCTACCTCCCGGTCACGGCGTCGGCGAAGGTCCAGGTGTCCCGGGCCACCCCCACCCTGAACGTGACCACCGACGCGAAGTCGTACCACTCCGGCGCGACCGTCAAGGTCACCGCGCATCTGGGGACCACGTACAACTCCCGCTCCGTGACGCTGTACGACCAGCCCGCGGGCAAGTCCCGGACACTGCTCAAGAGCGCCAAGGCCGACGCTCACGGGAACCTCGTCGCGTCCTACAAGATCACCCGCAACACCGTCTTCAGCGCGGCCTTCGCGGGTGACTACCGCTACTCCCCGCGCACGGTGACCAACAACGCGATCCTCACGCCGACGGTCCGGACGCAGATGCAGTGGCCGCTCGCCACCACCCGCATCGGATCCACCACCTACCAGGTCTTCTACAAGTCAGAAGTAAACATGGGCTTCAACGTCCAGGTCACGCCCCGTCAGTCCAGCGGCTGTACGTCGGTGTACGTCGAGCACTACTACTCGGGAGCCTGGCACCAGGCCACCTCGCAGAGGTGCGTGCCCCTGTACTCCGACGGCTGGTACGGCTACGGCCGATCTCTCAAGCTCTTCACGAGCAACGACCACTACCGCATCCGCGCCCACTACACGCCACCGTCCAAGGCCGCCCAGACCGGCAGCACATGGACCCCGTGGACCTACCTCACGGTCCGCCCCGGCAGCCTCTCGTAAGCGGGAACACCTCAGACAGTTGCTGGGCGGTGCGGTTGTGCGTCCTCGGACAAGAAGATCTCGTCCTCTCCGAAGTCCGGGGCCTGGAAGGGCGCGGTCGTCGGAGGCGGTGATACGGCGGTGGAACGGCGAGGTTGCCCTTCCGGAGCGGAGAACAGCGACGTCGGTTCGATGAGAGGTCTGCCTTTCGTTACAGGTCCCCGACGGGGCCTGGCGTGCCGTGACCGGGCACGGCGGTCCTACAGCTAGGTCATTTTGGCGTACACGTCATGGGTGACCTGGCCGCCCACGGCGAAGAGCTTGGGAGCCGGTGTCCCTAGGCTGTCGGCAGCGAAACGTCAAAGGCCCCGGAGTAACCCGGGGCCTTTGACCTGTGTGCACTCGGCAGGATTCGAACCTGCAACCTTCTGATCCGTAGTCAGATGCTCTATCCGTTAAGCTACGAGTGCTTGTTCTCTTGTTTTCTGTCTTCGCTCCCGGCCCTTCTGGCCCGCTCGCGGCGACAGGAAGAACATTACATGACTGCCGCCGCCATGTGAAATCCGTTAGGTGCACCCCTTGTGACCTGCGGAAACGCCATATCTGAGCGGTCTTGCGGGCAACGGTTGGCCGGCTGTCGGGAGGTGGTGCCCGGCGGTCCGGGACGCCGACAGGCGGTAGGAGTTGCCGGGATCACAGCTGGGCGAAGGCGCGGCAATACGGACCCGTAAAACGAATCAGGGAGCCCAGACCGAAAATGGTTGAGCTCCCTGAGTCAGGTGCGGAGGCGGAGGGATTTGAACCCTCGATGGGCTTTAAGGCCCAAACCGCATTAGCAGTGTGTTGGGGTTCGTCTGACGGCGTCGGCCGTGGACTCCTCCAGACGTTCCGCCGCAGGTCAGGCCCATTTCGCCATCCGGCCCCGTTGATCCTCGCCGGAACGCGTATCGGCCTCTTGGTGCCATCGCCGTGCCATCTGTGCCAGCACCCGAGGCGCCCGAATGTCGCTACTTCTTGGGGTCGTTGGCACGTCCCGGCGGTCGGCCGCCTTTGCGTGCTCGGCGCTCGGCGATCTCCTGCTCGGCGCGTTCCAGGTCTGCCGCGTCCTCGTCGGTGCCGTGCTCCCGAATGCGGTCTCTCATGTGGTCGAGCAGATCCTTCGTGCGGTCCGTCTCAAGCCGCTCACAGACGCGCCCGTAGGCCTTCCAGAGGGGTTCGGGGACCCGGATCGGCTTCGCCGTCGTGTGCCGCTTCGGCCCCGCCTCGGGCTGCTCGGTCATCGCTCTCCCTATCTCCGTAGACACACGGATCCTCCCATGGGTCTTGTGTATCTACAAGGTTCCGGATACTCTGTATCTACAAGGTTCGGTCATCCGGAAACGGAACGGCCCCGGCTCGGTGCTACCAACACCGGCCGGGGCCTGACGGAACAACCTGATCTCGACAGGAGTCCGCTGTGACGCATCCTTCCATTCGCCGTGAGCGCCGCGCCAACCGCCGCTCGCTCCGCGCCACCCTCCGCCTCCGCGCCGCCGCCGGCCGCCTCGCCACCAGCTGCCACCGTCGCCCCCGTTCCCTCGCCACCGTCGCCATCGCCTCCGGTGTCGCGAAGGACGCCGTGACCGGTGTGGTCAACGGCCTCCGCTCGGTGGCGAAGCGGCTCGACGTCTCCCCCGCCGCGCAGTCCCGCACCCGCCGTACCGTCCAGGGTGGCCGCGCCCACCAGACGCGCGCCGTCGGGCACTGGACGCTCGCGCAGGTCGGCCGCCTGGTCGCCGCCTACCGACCGCGTAAGGCCGAGTACGTCGCCGCCGTCGCCCTGATCGCCGCGTTCGCCGGGGGTGCCCGGTGACCGCCACCCTCAGCCCCGCCGCCCACCGGATCATCGGCCAACTCAACGCCAACCACACCGCGAACACCGCGGCCGGGCTCGGCAGCCCCGCCCTGGACGACTTCCACAACCTGGTCATCGAGCTGATCGCCGAGGCTGCCGACCCGAAGGCCCGCATGCGCGAGATCGCCGATCTCATCGCCAGCCACCGCACGGCCAGCACCGGGGGTGCCCGGTGACGAACCAGTCCGAGACGGCCCGCACACAGCGGGCCGTCCCCGGCCGGCGTCTCATCGCCGCCGGGATCATCAGCCGCAAGGTCACCGTCCGGATCACCGAGGCCGGCGTCACCGGCACCATCCGCAAGGGGGTCCGCCGATGACCGCCACCGACATTCCCGAGCCGGTCCGTGACCTGCTCGCTGCGATCAGCGAGACGCTCACCCTGCCCGACCCGGCAGGCGACCGAATGGACCTGGTCCGCTACGAGGGCTGCATCTCGGAGCGCGTCCACCTGATCCAGCTCGCCATCAGGGACGTCCTCAGCGGCAAGGCCACGAATGGCTTGGAGTGGGAGGCCGCCTTCCTGCGAAAGCAGAGCACGGCCCGGCCGCCCCGCTACCGGACCTCCGAGGAATACCTTGCGGACCTCCGCGAGATCGCCAGCGGGGGTGAGACCCGGTGAGCACCGAGCCCCGCACCGTCACCCTTCCCACCGAGGACTTCGGGGACGTCACCCTTCCCGAACCCGCCTGGTGCGCCGGCCACCAGCACCACGACCCCGAGACACAGCGGGCCGACCTCATCCACGCGGGCCACCTCGTCGAGTGCGTCTACCTCGGCAGGGACCTGCTCGCTGCGGAGATCGTGCAGTCCCCCTTCGCCACGTCGTCCGCCCCCGAGCTGGGCGGCCGGTCGGCCGGCGTCTCGGTCTTCCCTCTGGGCAAGACCCTCAGCCCGGTCCAGCTGTACGACCTCGCCGCGGCCCTCGACGGGTACGCCGACCGGCTGCGCGACATGGCCGACCAGCTCGCCCGGATCCTCGACGGGGGCACGCAGTGAGCCGCACCTCGCACGTCCGCCGTCCGACCGAGCGCGCCGCCATCCGTGCGGCCGCCCGGTCGGCCCGGCCGCTCCCGCCCGTCCCCGCCCTCATGGCCGCGCTGATCGAAGCCAACGACCGGCGTGACCGCGAAGGCGTCCAGCTGTGCGCGCACCGCATCGTCCGCACCTCCGAACCCCAAGTCGGTGAAGCATGAAGCACGTCAAGAAGGCAGCCCCCTGGGTGCTGCCCAGCATCCTCACCGCGGTCGCGGTCGTGTGGGCCGTCGCTGCAATCGGCGGCATCCTCACCGCCACCGCCCAACCCGCGTTCGCCTACAGCGTCGCCGTCCTCTACGACGCGGTGTGGCTGTACGCCCTTGCGCAGGAGACCGCGCACCGCCGGCAGGGTTCCAGTGCTCGGCTGCCGGAGGTCATCGGCTGGGTGTTTCTGCCCCTCACTGTGGCGATCCTCGTCACGCGCGGGCTGCTCGCCGGTGACGTCCTCGCCGCGGTCGTGGGCGGTCTGGTCCCCGTCCTCGCCAAGATGACGCTCGTCATGGCGATCGACCGGGACCGCACCCGGATCAGCCCGAGGGCGCAGGCCGCCATCGACCGGACCCGTGCCGGCACCCGTGACCGGATCGCCGTGTCCCGTGCCGTCGCCGCGGCACGCGCCGACGAGACGAAGGCCGCCGCCGAGATCGTGAAGGCCTCCCGGGAGGCTGAGGCGGACGCCATCACCACCACCCACGACGCCTACGAGAAGTACGCGGAGATCGTTGACGGTCACCCCGTGCCGGACTGGCACACCGACCTGCCCGCCCTGGTCTCCGACCACGACCTTGAGGCCCTCCTCGCCGGGGGTGTGCCGGATGCTGATTCCGCAGGTGGCACGGGGGAGTTGGCTCTTCCCGGCACACGTGACGGTCACGGTGGCGGCACACCCCCCGCCGAGGACCGGTACAAGGCTCTCGGGATGCTCGCCGCCGAGCTCTACGCGACTGATCCGCCGCCGTCGAAGCGGAAGTTCCGGGAGGCGATGCGGGCGGCGATGAACGCGCGCGGCCTAGTCGGCGGCTGGGATGCGATCGATGCCCTGTACGACCGTGAGAAGGCTCTCGCCGAGGGCGGTGAGCCGTCGTGAAGCCGCTCCTGTTCGGTGCCGTCCTGGCCCTGCTGTGGGTCCTGTTCCCGTCCGTCGTCACGCTGGCCGCCGCGGTGGTCCTGGCGGCCGCGGTGAAGGCCGTACCCGCCGCCGTCGTCCTCGCCCTGCTGGCCCGCACGCTGCTGCCCCGGCTGTGGAGGTGGGCGCGATGACCGAGCCGTCCAACGTCCCTGAGCCGTACCGCTCCTACGTGGTCCCGGCCGCCGAGCAGGCGCCCGCCCACCACCGGCCACCGAACGTCCTGTACGACCAGCAGGGTCGACCGGTCCACTTCACCATCGGCCAGCCCCCGCCCCCGGTCGTGGTGCAGATGCCGGTGCAGCAGGGCCTGTCCCCGGAAATGCAGCGGCTGATCATCATCACGTTCCTGATCCTCGCCGTAGTCGTCGTCTGCACGGCCGCCGTCTGTGCGGTCGTGGTCCTGGTCGGCGGCACGCTCATGGGGATCATCGGCACCGTCTCCGCCAACGCCCCATTCGTGGGTGTCTCGCTGGCCGGGGTGATCCTCGCCGCCGGTTGGGCCGCCTCGAAGATCCGGCCCGTCGTGAAGCGCAAGACCGACTGACCTGCACTTCCGTCCCACAGACCTCCTTCAAGGAGGTCTGTCGGGCGGTGGAGCCGGACCGTCCGGCCCGCCACCAGGAGGATCACGTGACCCGAGCACAGCACCTCGCCCTCGCCGACGCCGCCGTCACCAAGGCCGAGCAGCTCGCCGACGCCGTCGAACACCTCGCCAAGAAGACCGACTGCACCGGGGACGCCGTCGCCGCCCTCGCCGCGGCCGGCTCCCTCTGGAACGACATCGCCAGCACCCACACCGCCCTCGCCGCCGCCCTGCTCACCGAGGACGTGCGGACGCCGGAGCAGGCCCATGGCTGAGCCGAAGCTGACGCTCGCCGACCGGCTGGCCATCGCGCGGATCGAGGCCCGCGGGGTCCGCCGCGCCATGGCCGGTATCACCGTCCAGCCGGACGTAGACCGCGACATCGAGCGGGTGAAGGAACGCGCCCGCAAGCGCCAGGCCGAAACGAAGTAGCGCCCCCGGGGCGGCCGCCAAGGCCTGAGAAACCGCCGGCCGCCCCGGGTCCCGGATCCGCAAGGCAGCACGCCACGAACCACGGAGCCACATCATGACGGACACCGCACCCGAGCGGGTCAACGGGCACACCGCACCCGCGGTCTCCCTGCTCAAGTTCGCCCCCGAACAGCCACCCACCACACCTGTCCCCGAGCCAGCGGCTCCCGAGACGGAGCGTGCGCCCCGCCGCCGGGTACGCATCGACTCCCTGCGCCGCGTCGTCGTCGAGGCCCGCGAACACGACTCCTACCGCGTCGTCGTCCGCCACGGCTCCTACCTGCTCGGCGGGGCCCGCGTCCTCACTCGGCGTGCCTGGGACTCCCGCACCACCGCCCGCCACGAACGGTTCATGCGAGCCGCCGAAGCAGCAGGTCAGGAAGACGTGGCCCGGGACTGGGAGCAGCGGGCGTACATCTTCCGGCAGTCCCGGCACCGCCGGCGCATGGAACTCCTCCAGCTGGCCATCAACGCGCCGAAGGCCCTGTTCATGGGTACCGCCACCGGCGCCGGGATCCTGCTCGGCCTCGGGATCCTGCTGGCCTGCGCCAACCACGACGCCCACGACGTCCTCGCCCCGATCAACGCGGTCATCGAGTTCGTCGCCTGGGCCGCGTTCATCGCCGGCGTCGTGTGGCAACCGGTCCTGTACGCGCTGCCGTGGCTCGCCCTCACCGGCGTATGGGCTGTGGGCAGGCACCGGCAGACCGCCCCCACGTGGGCGCTCCCCTCGGGTGGTGAAGGCCGCGACGTCGTCCCCGACGAGGGCGCCATCATCAAGGCCCTGGGCAACCTGGGGATCGCCCCGCTGAACAAGGCGCTCAAGGACGGTTGGCAGCCGCGGTGGGAGCAGCCGACGACCAGGTCCGGGAACGGGTGGCACACCCAGCTGCAGCTTCCGATGGGCGTCACCGTCGAGATGATCGCTGCGAAGAAGTCCGTCCTCGCGCACAACCTGCTGCGCAAGCCGGTCGAGGTGTGGCCGACCGAGCCCCCGAAGCAGCCCGGCACCCTCGACCTGTGGGTAGCCGACCAGGGCTCCCTCTCTGGTGCCGTACCTCCGTGGCCGCTCCTGCACGAGGGCGTCACCGATTACTTCAAGGGCGTGCCCGTCGCCGTGTCGCAGCGCGGCGAGCCCATCATCGGCAAGCTCATGGCGGCCAACTACATGGTCGGCGGCATCATGGGTTCGGGTAAGTCATCGCTGGTCATCGCCCTGCTGCTGGGTGCGATCCTCGACCCGCTCGTCATCGTCGAGGCCTACGTCATGGCGTACAACACCGACTACGACCCGCTGAAGCCACGCCTGCGCACGCTCGTCAAGGGCGACGACGACGAGGACATCAAGGCCGCCCTCGACGCCCTGCGGGAACTGCGCGACGAGGTCACCACCCGCGGCAAGTTGCTGGAGGAACTCGGCGACGGAGCCACGAAGGTGACCCGCGAGCTGGCCCTGAAGGACCCGCGGATGCGGCCCAAGGTCGTCGTGTTCGACGAGTGCCACGAACTCTTCATGCACAAGGAGTACGGCAAGGAAGCCGCCGAGCTGGCCATCAAAGTCATGAAGAAGGCCAGGAAGACCGCCATCACCCTCGTATGGGTCACCGTCTCCCCGACCGCGGACAGTCTCCCTCGCGACGTCACGAGGAACACCTCCCACCGGGTGGCGTTCGCGGTCGGTGACCACGTCGCCAACGACGGTCTCCTCGGCTCCGGCCGTCACAAGGCCGGCGTCACCGCGACCACGCTGATCCCCGGTGAGGACGTCGGTACCGCCGTGACGGTCGGGTTCAGCAGCAAGCCGTTCGAGGTGGTCCGAGCCCACTACGTGGCCCGCGACCCGGACACGGGCGTCGACGAGGTCACGCCGGTCGTCGAGCGGGCGATGGCCCTGTACGACGGCACCACCGCCCCGGAGGCACCCGCGTTCGAGGCGGTCGACCACCTCGCCGACATCCTCACCGTGCTCGGTGCAGCACCCCGTCTGCGGACGCAGGACGTCATCCACCGGCTCACCGACCTGAACCCGACGGAGTACGGCGACTGGTCGTTCCGGGACCTGCGCCGGGTCCTCGACGAGTGCGGGCACGGCGAGTACAAGACCGGCGGCGGTGTGATGCACGTCAGTCGGCAGCGGATCGTGGACGCCATCGCCGACCGGGAGGACGACGATTTCGAGGAGGGAGGCGCCGAGGACTGAGGGAGTTCTCCCCACCCGCCTCCCTGCCCCGCCTCCCTGTACATGAGCTGCGGAAACGCCCATTCAGGGAGGCAAGGGAGGCACACTCCGTGACAGCGGAGAACCCTGGAAACCGGCGCTTGCGCCTCCCCTGCCGTGCCTCCCTCCCTGCGTGATACATCTGATGCCCGACTTGGTGGGAGGGGAACGTATGCCGTACGCCGAAGACCCGAAGCGGCTGGCGCGCCTGCTGCGAGACCTCGCAGACGCGCTGGAGGCCACCGGGGTCAACCCGTCTGGAGCTACCAACGAGCGGCACCTGATGGACGATGCCCGGTCTGCTGCTCGTGAGCTGGACCCAGACACTGGACGTAGGAAGCCCGGCGGGTTCGCCAGCTTCTGAGCTCAGGCTGCGGCGGCCTGCTCTCTCAGTGGTCCCAGGTGCGCGGGCCGCCGCCGCGCCACTCGATCAGCCCGGACGCCTCGACGTACGACTCGTCGACGTCCTCGATCCCGGCCCGACGCAGGAACTCGGCGACGTCCCGCAGCCCGTACGCCCGGCCGAGGATCTCCCCGTCGACACGCACCCGCCGACCGCCGGCCTCATCGGGCGGGTACACGATCACGGGCATCACAGAAGCCATGTCGCCAGCCTCACCTCGGAGGGCGCGGTACGCATCCGCACCCATCCGGCCGGGCGACGAGAGCCGTGCCAAGCAAGTGCCATCACCGCTCAAACTCGCAGCTCATAAGACCTCACATCGCATCCCCTATGCGGTTAGAGGGTCCCCGGCGGGCGCCTCCGCGGGGCACGTAGGCTGCGCGCCGTGTCCACCTTCAACACCGTATTCCCCGTCGCCACCTTCGTCCTCGGCGGCGCGTCTTCCTACATCCGCGACTACGTCACCGAACGCCGCCAGATAGCCCGCACCGTCAAGGCCCTCCGCGACGACCGCGCCAAGGCGATCACTGACCGCCGTGAAGCGTTCGAGCTGGACAACCTGACCAAGCTTGCCGCCACCCTTCAGCAGCTGGGGCGCGCCTCGACTCAACTGCACTTCGCTGATCTCCCCGACCGAGACGAACCGCGGGTGTACGGCGCTGGCCGCATCCCGACGGACCTCGGCGAGCAGCTGCGTGTGCTGAACACTGAGGTGCATCTCCAGCTATCCATGGTCCTGGGCACGCAACTCCGGGAGCAGGTTGCCGAAGCGTGCAAGGCCATCAACCGGACGGCGATGCTGGCGGGTGCCGACCCGACGGACGCCATCCTTGCCCACGAACGCGCGGTGACGGAGCTGGACGCAGCGATCACGGCTGTCGCCACCCGGATCCGGGAGATCTACGTAACGGCTGGCCCGCCCGCCCCGTAGCAAGTCGCCGCGTGTTCGCCCCCGTGGGTCACAACCCGGACACACGGCTCGCACACGACAGATCGACGCGGAATGCTCGGCCCCCTACCGACTCACCCAGGGGGCACCGTGGCCAACTACAGCGACGTACAGAGGGCAGTGCGGGTCGAGAAGTTCCGCATCTGGTTCGCGTGGGTTTCCGGCGGAATCATCATGCTGATCATCGCCAACGCCACCAAGAACATCTCCATCGTCAGCGTGATCACTCAGGTGCTGCTGGTGGTCCTCGGCGTCCTGTCCACGATCGCCGCAGTGCGGATGACGAATGCCCTCAACCGAAAGGCAGAGGCCGCCCGAGGGGAGGTCCTCGGCGAGCAGTAGACGGACCCAGGGCACCGACGTCTGCGCTCGCCTCGGCGCCCTGTTGCCAGGGCGACCTGAGCAACTACGGTGCCCGCCAGTCTCACCTCACCGAAGGGACACACGCCATGACCAGGCGACTGTGGAAGGTCGGCACCAACTCCGGCAACGACGGATGCCCCACCCTGTACACCGAGCCCGGTACGGACACCTACGTCGTACAGGGCGACCCGATCACTGATCCTGCCGAGCTGGAGCAGCTCGACCTCGCCGAGGGCGAGGCCGCGGTGACCGTGCCGCGCGAGCTGCTCGCGAACTTCGGTCCCAAGGAGCCTGTCCACGTGCCCCAGCCGATCAGCTTCGCCGAGTTCGGCGGCATGTTCACCACGCTCCGGCACTCAGCCTGGCGGCTGGAGACCCGTGGCCGGTACGCCGAGGACGAGGTCACAGACACCTACCGGCAGTTCGCCGCCGGCCAGCCGGTGACGTGGGACCTCGAGGACCCGTGGTGCACCAACCGGCGCGCGCAGACCGCGGCCGGCAAGCGGTTCGAGCGGGTACGGATCCTCGACCAGCCCCCGACCGAGGGACAGCGCTACCTACTCGACAACGCCCGCCGCAACACCGCCGTCGGCGAGACCATCCGCGTCCTCACCCGCGGCCGCGCCGAGGAACTCGGACTGCCCCGGGAGGACTTCTGGCTGTTCGACACCCGCACAGTGGCCCTGCTCCACTTCGACGAGCAGGACGTCATGACCGGGGTGGAGCTGGTCACCAACCCCGTCGAGGTGCTCCGGTACGTGCAGGCCCGCGAGGCTGCGTGGCACTTCGCCGTGCCGTACGACCAGTTCAGCGGGTAACTTCCCAAGGGTGAGCACGGACTTCCAGCAAGCCCGCGAGGCGCTCGGCCGCCGGCTCCGTGAGCTGCGCGGCCAGCGCACGCAACGGGACCTGGCGGCCCTGCTGGAGTGGCCGCAGGCCAAGGTCTCGAAGCTGGAGACCGGCCGGCAGACCGCCACCCCGGACGACGTCACCGCGTGGGCCGAGGCTGTAGGCGCCCCGGAGGCGGCCGGGGAACTCACCGCCCGGCTCCAGGGCCTGGAGACGCACACACGGTCCTGGCGGCGCCAGCTGCGGGCCGGACACCGGCCCGTACAGGACGTCCTCACCATCGAGTACGAGCGGTCCACCGAACTCAGGGCGTGGCAGGGCTCCATGGTCGTCGGGATGCTCCAGACCCCGGACTACGCCCGGCACGTCTTCACCCGCTTCGCCGAGCTCCAGCAGTCCCCCAAGGACGTCGAGGACGCCGTCAGGGCCCGTGTACGCCGCCAGGCGCTGCTGTGGGAGCCGGACCGGGTGTTCGACATCCTCATGTGGGAGGCCGCGCTGCATGCCGCTGTGGCACCCCGCGAGGTCCTCGCCGCGCAGATGGACCGGCTCATGTCCGTCATCGGCCTGGACACCGTCCGGCTGGGCATCGTGCCCCTTGGCGCGCAACTGGGGATCCCGCCGGCCAACGCGTTCTGGCTGTACGACGACCGGCTCGCGATCGTCGAGGACTGGCACGCCGAGCTGTGGCTGGACGACACGGACACCGTGGCCGTGTACCGGCGGGTGTGGGACACCCTCGCGGCCGCTGCGGTGTACGGGACGCACGCCCGGCGCCTGATCGCGAGGGCGCGCGCCCAGGTCTCCGACCTCGCGTGAGCATCACCGCGAATCAGCCGAACCTCCGGGCGAATATTCGCGAATCAGACCGGGCGCTGATTCTCGCCCGTCCCTAGCTTTCCGGTCATGGCCCAACCCACCAGCACTGCCCTGCGGTACGAGGCCGGCGATACGTGGCTTTCCAGTTGTGCCCCGCACCCGGAACTCGTACGTGAAGCCTGGGAGAAAGACACCCTGGCCCCCATAACGTCCGGCGCCCACTGGCTCATCGCCGAAGCCCGGCTCGTTTACTCGATGCCCGCCCTCACCCGCATCCCCGAGGGGCAGCGCGGCCCCGTCCTCGCCGACAGCCAGGGCGATAGCGCATGGTGGCTGGTCCCCCTCGACGCCGCCGAGGAGCTCGCCGACGTCCGGGCGGTGTCCGTCAAGCCGCCCGGCTGGAGCCTGGACTGTCCGCCCTCCGGCCGGATGCTGTTCGGCCACTTGTGGCTGAACCACCCGGACGGGACGGGCGTTCTTACCGACCCCGCCGTCCTCGCGGCCGCGCTCGGCCCGGGCGGCTACAGGTTCCGGACGGGGGTGCAGGGATGACCGCAGACGCGACCATGACCGAGGCGCAGGACCGCCTTGCGCCGGACATCGAGACGATGCGCAGAACCGCGCACCGGTTCCTCGCCCCGGACGCCCGCCCCATCCCCACCGGCGACCTGGTGACGCTGCGGGCCACCATGCGCGGGCAGCTCGAGGAACTCATCCCCACCATCGAGGCGATGACCCGCGCCTTCCCGGCCGGCGACATCCCGAGCGCGTGCGCGCTGGCCGGTGTCGGGGAGGCCCGTATGCGCCTCGGCCTGCGCCCCGGCTTCAACAGTCCCGGCCAGATGACGGTGGCGATGAAACTCGCCCGATCCGTGAACGCCCTGTGTGACCACTTCGAGAACCTGCGCGGCCGGTAGTCCACCCCGCCTCTCTGAGACGGCCCGAACTCCCACCCAGCTCCCCGCCGGACAGGTCGAGCAGCCAAGCAAGACTCCCAACTACCAGGAGGAAACACGGAATGACCATCGCCCCCGAACACCCGACCCGTGTGGGAACACCCGAGTTCATCGAGCTGGAGATCACGGGCCGCTGCCAACTCACCTGCTCGTCGCACTGCTACGCCGAAGCGGGCCCGACGCGCGACCATGGCAGCATGACCGCCGACGACTGGACGCGCGTCCTCGACCAGGCCGCCGCCGGCGGAACAAAGACCGTGCAGTTGATCGGCGGCGAACCCACCCTTCACCCCGCCTTCGCCGAGCTCGTCGAACACGCCCTCAGCGTCGGCCTGCGGGTGCAGGTGTTCAGCAACCTCTACCGGGTACGGCGCGAGCACTGGGAGCTGTTCTCCCGCCCCCTGGTGAGCCTGGGAACCTCGTACTACTCCGACGACCCCGCCGAGCACGACGCGATCACCGGCCGGACCGGCTCCCACGACTCCACCCGGGCCAACATCGCGGAAGCCGTCCGCCGAGGGATCCCGGTGAAGGTCGGCATCATCCATATGCGGGACGGCCAGCGCTCGCAGGAAGCCCTCGCCGAGATGCGGGAACTCGGGGTGCACCGGGTGCACATTGACAACGTCCGCGCCGTCGGCAACGCCGCGAAGGCGGGTATCCCGATCCCGTCCACGTCGGAGTTGTGCGGGCGGTGCGCGGACGGCAAGGCGGCGATCCTGCCGGACGGCACGGTCACGCCCTGCGTGCTGGGCCGCTTCCTGCCCGCCGGCGACGTCAAGGCGGCCTCCCTCGCCACGGTGTTCAGCAGCTCCCGGTGGGAGCAGGTCGCCGCGAGCATCCCCCGCCGACACCGGTCAGCGTGCACGCCGGACGAGGACTCCTGCATGCCGTCCCCCGGAAAGCAGCTCACCGCCTGCAACCCGGACCAGGACGGATCGGACTGCTCCCCGGCCGAGACGCCCGCCTGCGAACCGTCGTATGACGACTAGGAGACCCGATGGACTGGGAGACTCACGCGCGGCGCCTGGCGGCCGACGTGGTCCGGCCCGACTCGCGCTGGCATGAACCCCTCGCCGGCACCCCGCGGCATGTGTTCGTCCCGCGCTGGTGGGAGAACCTCGACGGAGCGTGGGAGCTGCGCGACGGCACGGCCGATCCCGAGGCGTGGATGCGGGCGGCCTACGCGGACCGGACGCTGGTGACTCGGGTTGGCCCGGTCCATGCCGACCGCGCCGAGCTGGGGACCACCGCAGAGGGGAAGCCCACGTCGTCGTCGACGCTGCCCGGCCTGGTCGTCTCGATGTACCGGCACGCGATGATCACTGATGAATCACGGGTCCTAGTGACGACCGGTACCGGCTATGGCACGGCGCTGCTGTGCCAGCGGCTCGGCGACTCGGCGGTGACCAGCGTGGACGTTGACCCGCACCTGGTCGACGTCGCCAGCGAGCGGCTCACCTCGATCGGCCTGAACCCGCGGATGGCCAGCACGGATATCACGGGGCCGCTGCCCGGCTCGTTCGACCGGATCGTGTCCACGGTGTCCGTACGACCGATCCCGGCGTCATGGCTGGGTGCGCTCCGTCCCGGCGGCCGGCTCGTCACCACGATCGCGGGGACCGGGCTGGTCCTCGTCGCGGACAAGACGCGCGACGGCGGCGCCACGGGCCGGATCGCTCCGGACGCGGCCGGCTTCATGCGCACCCGCCACGGTGACGACTACGAACACACCACGGTGGAGGTGTGGGAGAAGGCGCAGGCGGCCGACGGCGACCAGGTGAGCACCAGCCGATATCCGCTGCTGTACGTGCCGGACTCGTGGGAGGTGATGTCGATGCTCGAACTCCTGGCGCCGGGCATCGACCACCGCGTCACCCAGCAAGGAGACGAGCGGACTGTGTGGATGCTCCACGGTGACGGCTCCTGGGCGCGCGCTACCACGGCCGGGTTCCTCGACTCGCCGACGGTGCATCAGGGCGGCCCGCGTCGGCTGTGGGACGTCCTGGAGAAGGTCCGGCACCGGCTCAACCGTGAGGGCGGTCTCCCGGTTTACGGGGCCCGAGTGTCCATTGATCCGGACGGCACGACCACCCTCACGCGCGGGTCATGGAAGGCCACTCTGTAGCCCCCCGATCGCCCGCCCGTCTCCGCACCTCATTTCCAAGGAGCGGGCGGGTTCCTGGCCCCGGCCGAGCGCGTCCGGCCGGGGCTGCCCCATGCCTGAACGGGCCTGTGCGCCTCGTTCCCGACCTCCCGGAGGAACTCGTGCCCGACAGCCACTCCGAGGGCGTCGAGGGGCCGCTGACGCCGTTGCAGCGGACCCGCGTCGACTTCGCCCGCGCGGAACTCCTGCGCATCCGCGAAACCGATCTGCCCGAACTGGACGAGGCGCACCTGATCCTGCTCGTCGAGCGGCTCCGCGGCCGTCTCGATGACGTGCTCACCGTCCTCGACGAGATGGCGTCTGCGCCCTGAACGCCGCGAGGGCCCCGGCCGGTACGCAGATACCAGCCGGGGCCCATTGGGCACTGGACGCGCCCTCGCTCCTTACGGTGTTTTGCGGCCTGCCAGGACCAGCTGGACGTTGCCGCCGCGGACGCGGATGGATTGCCGCATGATCTTCAGGAATGCCTCTTGGATGGCGGAGTCGCCACCGCGTGGCGGCACGATCTCCACCTCCACCCTGATCACCTGCTCACGACCAGGCGCTGCCCCGGGGCCGTATGAGCGCCTGCCATGTGACCCGGTGAGCATCGACGCCCACGGCGCGTCCACCATTCGCCGACTGTCCGGGTTCGACAGCACCCGGGAGCCGACCGGCAGGTCCAGCAGCTCCGGGCCGTGCTCGCCCACCCAAGTCAGATCCGACCGCAGCCCACCCGAGGCGGCCGCCCCGACGATGCCGCCCGTGGCCTTACCCTTCAGCGCCTTGGAGATCAGTTTCTCCATGGTCTTCGCCAGATTGGCCATGGTCTTTTCGAGCTTCTCCTGCTGCTTCGTCAGCCGGTTCACGCTCGCCGTCTGCGACTTGATCGCCGCCGCGTACACACTGTCGGCCGTCGTCTTCCCCGCGCTGCCGGCCGCCGAGTTGATCTGCCCCTGCAAGCTGTTCAGCGACTTGATCTCCGACGACGACGCGCCCAACAGCGCGCCCGCGGTCTCCAGACCGCCACCGGAGACGCCCGCCTCGCCGATCTGCTGAATCAGACTGGAAGACAAGCCCTTGGCCTTGAGCTGCTCCAGCGCGCTGGCGAACGCGGTGTCCTTGTCCCGGCTTGCCGTGAGGCCGCCCATGATGGACGCCACCGTCGGCGTGCTGTCACTGGCGCCGGAGGTGATGTTTGCCGAGGACAGGATCCCGGACTTCACCGACGAGGCGAGCTGGCTGGAGGCGTCCTTGAGGCTGCTGAGCTTGTCCTTCGCCGACGCCAAGCTCTTGGTCACCGAGTTCAGCTGCTTCTCGTAGCTGATCAGCGACTTCCCCACCGAGCTCAACCGGTGCAGCAGCGACGACTCCGTCCGGCCGGTGAACGCCGCCCGGATCTGTGATGCCACCCCGTTCAGTGCCGACACCAGCGAAGAGACATCCCCTGGCGCGCCCAAGTTCTTCTCGAACGGCGTCCTCTGGTAGCCGGCCATCCTGCCGAACGAGCTGATCCCGAAGCTGCTCCCGAGCTGTCCCCGGGCGTCCTTCATCGCCTGCGGCATGCCGCCCTTCGCCAAGCGCGCGACCGGCAGGCGCCCCTCGTTCAGGGCGTCCATCATCTTCACGCCGTACTTCCGCACGGCCGCGGCCTTCATCACGTACTCGGTATTCGACACCATCGACTCCGCGCCGGAGGCGAAAGTGGCATAGATGCTGTCCGAGGTACCGCTGCCGGGCCCCTGGACGTAGCCGCCCTCATCGAAGTGCTGCACCGGGCCGCCACCCGCACGGCGCAGCAGGCCGCCGTGCGCGTGGCCGCCCTTGGGTAGCTGCACACCAACCGAGCTGTCGCCGGACTGGACTTTCTTGTAGTACTCGGTCGTGTAGACGCCGATGCCCACCGTTTTGCCGTGCATATTGTCGACGGCGTTCTGCACGTTGTTGATCGCGGACAGTGCGGCGCCGGTAGTCGCCGTGATTTTGACGCTGCCGCCCTTGAGGTGCTGGACCTTGAATCCGAACGCTTCCAGTACCGTCTCCGCGGTCTTCGACAGCGTCGTCAGCGTCACCGACTTCGCGCCCGGCGTCTTCTTGACCGCCGCGTTGAACGCATTGAGGTCCTGCTCGGCCGTCTTCTTATCCACGCTGAACTGGAACTTCTTAGCCGCAGGGGCCTTCAGTAGCTCATCCGCGAGTGCGGTCGCCTGCTTCTTCGTGTCGCCCATCGCCTCCGCAGTGTCGATCAGAGACTGACGGCCCTGCTTGTAGACCTTGTCGACCTTGTCCCACGCGACGTGCTGCTTGTTCATCTTGTCGACGTAGTCCTCGGTCTTCGCCGCCAGCTGGGAGAGGACGTCGCGGTTCTTCCGACCAGCGTCCGAGTTGAGGCTGAGGGTCTTGCCGTTCTCCTTGACCGCCTTCGATGCATCCGACATCGCCTGATGGAACCCGGTCTCCGCATCGAACGCCGCGCGGTGCACCGCGTTCAAAGCCATGATCGACTGCTCAAGGCCCTTCGCTGCCTGGCTCTCCGCGTCGAGGGCGGCCTGCGTCTCCACGGCCTTCTGCCCGAACAAGCCCATGCTCTCGGCCGTGAGCTTCTGCTCTGTCGCCTGGCTCGCCAGCGCGGCCGTGTACCCGCCGAGCTTGCCCTTCAGTTCTGTCGCCGTCATGCCCTGCTTCTGCATCGCCGCGGCAGTGTCGTTGAACGCAGCCTTGGCCAGGTCTGCCTTCCCGCCGTTGACCATGTTCACCAACGCCTGGTCGACGGCGTCCAGGTCCTTCTTCGCCTTCGCTACCGGCGTGGAGTCCATGCCGATCAGGGACGTGAGGAACTGCTGGGTCTTGTCCAGGTTGGACGGGCGGGCGAGTGTGCGCAGGCTGTCAGCGAGGCCGCTCAGGTCCGCGCCGTACGCCCGTACCGCCTCACCGCTGACCTTGCCCGTGTCGCCGAGCTTCATCAGCGACGTCGTCATCCGGTCGACGTCCGGGGGCGCCTTCTTCCCCATCTCCGACAGTTTCGTCAACCCCAGCGCCACCCCAGCGAGGACGGCGATCACGACCGACGCCTTCGCCACCGCGCCCAGCTCCATGAATGCGGCTTTCAGTCCGGCGACGCCGCCGCCGGCCGCGGCGAACGCCTCACGCATATACATGGCCTTGAGCGCCACCCCGTCGAAGATGCCTTGCATCGCGGCCACGGCCTTCCCGCCGGCCGACCAGAGCATCGTCGCCGCGGCGGCGACCTTCATCGCCGCGGACACGGCGACCGTGGCCGCTAGCAGACCGCCCAGGGCGGCGGCCGCGCCGATGGTGGCCGTCTTGTGCTGGAGCATCAGGTTGACGAATGACTGGACAGGCGGGATGAGCTTGTTCCCGACCGTGATCATCAACGCGTCGAACGACGCCTGAAGCGCCTTCGTCTGGAACGCGAACGTCTTCTGCGTAGCCGCCCACGCGTCCCCGAACTTGTTGGCACCAGCAGTCAGCGCCGGGTATTTCGACTCGAACTTGTCGAACGCCCTGACCAGCACGTTCAGGCCCGCTCCCGCCTTCCGACCAAACGCGTCCGTGATGATCTGGCCCTGCTGGTCGGCGCTGATTCCTGCCTTGTGCATGCGGCCGACCAGGTCCTCCATCGCGAGCTTGAGGCCGCCCTTCTGCATGTCCTTCGCGAGGGTGTCTTGCTTCAGGCCCAGCTTGTCGAGGGCTTCCTTGGCGGTGGAGACCGGCTTAGCCAGAGCCATCACCGACATGCGGAGCTGCGTGCCCGCATTCGCGCCGCGGATATTGGCGTCGCCGAACGTTGCGAGGGCGGCGCCTACATCCTTGATGCCGAGACCGAAGCCGGCCACCGTGGCGACCATGCCGGACCCGAATGCGGACGCGAGGTCCTGCATTTTCATGTCACCGGTGCCGACGGTGGCGTTGAGGACACCCATCGCCTTGTCGAAGTTCTCTACACCCGGAATGTTGGCGGCGACAGCGGCGGTGAGAGCGTTGGTGACGTCGACCAGGTTCGCGTGGCCGACCGTGGCGCCCTTCGCGGCGGTCTCGGTCAGCTTCAGCGCCTTCTGGCTACTGATGCCCATCGACTCGAAGTTGGACTCCACGTGGTACAGGGACTCGGCGAGCGAATCCGGGTCCTGGCCGACCTTCCCGGCGAGATCGAGGACGCCCTTCTTCAGGCCGGCCATCTTGTCCTGCGCCACACCCGCCTGCGTGTGCAGCAACGTCATGCTGGAGTCGAACTTGCTGGCCATCTTGACCGACTCGACACCGATCGCAGTCAGGGCGCCCCCGGCGATCAGCGCGGTCTTGTGGAAGGCCCGCATGCCCGCCCCGGCCTTGTTGACCTCGGCGTTGACACCGGCCATCGCCGGTCCGGTCAGGTTCTTAGCCGTGACCAGGATCTCCACAACATTCGGAGACACGATTCACCTCACCCCGCCAGCCGCCGACGACTGCCCCTCATGCAGCAGCACCGCCGCACACACAGGACACAGCCCCGCCACCAGAACCCACGACCCGAGCTCGACCGCGACCGGTCGCAGCAACGCCGGATCCACCGCCCCGTTGCAGCGCCCGCACTCCGCACCGATGTCCCCGTCGAGCATCCCCTGCACCGTCTCGGCGACCACGCGCTCCATATGGCAGTCCAGGCAGCGGCCATAGCCCTCAGTGCCTCGCACGTAGCCTGCACCGCAGCGCCCCCGAGACAGGTGCGCGCACTGCCGCAGGTCGCCAGCAGCCAGCTGCTCGGCCACGCCATCCACCCACGGCGAGTCCCCCGGCGTGTAGTCAGAGACCACCAACACCTTGATCCCGTCATGCAGACCACGAACGAGACGATCTGCTACCGCCCGCCGCCCGGGGCGACTCACGCGAGCCCTTCGGCGGCTCACCGGCCGCTGCCCGTCTCCAGGAACGCCACAGCACCGTCCAGCAGCCTCAGCCGCACCCGCCGTACATCCGCCCGCATCTCCGGCCGAGCCCGCCACCTGCGCACCGTACGGCCGCTCACGCCGACCTCGGGCCCGATCTCCTCCGTGGGCCGGCCCATCGCCAGCAGCACCGCCGCCCGCATCCTCGGGGGCAACTCCGTGCGTCCAAGACTGTCCATTGTTGTCCACCTCCTACAACAAGAGTAGAGGTGAAACCGCTCATTCACGGATGCGACAACTCATTGCTTTGTAGAGACTCCACAAACACGGCAGTGCCCGACCTCCCCACAGGAAGATCGGGCACCCACAACTGACAGACCAGTCAGTACGTCGCCACCCTCAGAGAGGGCAACTCCGGGAACTTCCGGACCTCCGGGGACTCCAACCCCGACAACAGGCCGTCCTCGCGTTCCTCCGGCACGATCCGGCCCATGTTGTACTGCAACACCCCCGCCATGTAGTTCGGCTGGGGCAGCCGGGCCTCCGCCACCTGGAACACGACGTGCGCCAGAACCGACCCGGAACCGGCCGTGTGATGGACGTCCCCCTTCACCTTCACGACCCCGCCGACGAACGTGTCAGCGCCACCCGACGCACCCGAAGCGTCCAGCCCGAGCGAGGACAGGATGCCGGCGTGACGGACCACGACCTCGTCATACGCCTCCGTCTGCCGCATCAGCTCCACAAGCGCCCGCTGCGCCGCCGTGGCCGCGTCCTCCAGCTTTCCGCGTGCCGCCTTCACCTCCTTCCCCGCCGCAGCGATCTCCTTCGCCGCAGCCTTCTCCAACTCCTCCCGCGTCGCCGCCGACCGCTCCGCCGCCACCTGAGCCTCGAACGCCTCCCGCAACTCCCGTACGTTCGCTCGGCACTGAGCCATCCGCTTCAGCGCGCCCGCCAACTCCGCAGCCTTGACTGTGCTGTTCGGCGCCGCCATCAACGCCTCCTCAGCCGTCGCCCGCCCGCGTTCGGCCTCCGACACCTCAGCCTCAGCCGCGGCAACCTGCTCTTCACTGATCGTGATCACTACGTCCTCCATCATCCTGATTTCCGATAGCCACCGGCACACTGCCGCCCGCGCTACTTCACACCCCCGGGAATACGCACAGGCCCCGAGCCGCCGGCGGCCCCCGCCCGCGTCGCGGCCTCGTCGACCCACACCAGCCCGGGCCGCTCACTCCCGCCCCTGCTCAAGGCGCCAGTTCAACGCCAGCACCGCCACCCCAGCGACCACCAAACCCGCCGTCACACACCACGCGAACGCCGCCGCCGCGAGCATCCCCAGCCCGACCGCGTCCATCACGTCCGACCGCGACACCGACACCGCCCCCAAGGCCTTCCGCGCGGCCCTCACCACTCGCCCCGCTTCTCCCGAGCCGCCCGGCTGGCCGCCTCGGCGATCTGCACCCCCAAGGGCGCCCGATCCGCCCGGTTGTGAGCCTGCACCGCCGCGAACTCCTCGCCCGCCGAAAGCCCTTCACCGCCAGCCGCCGCCCCACCGGCCTTCGCCGACTGCTGCCCGAGACGCACCATCGCCCACAGCAGCACGACCACCAGCACCGTCACGCATACGACGACCACCGCCGCCAGCTCGTACCCGTTCACCGCAGACCCCCCTCAACCGCCCGAGCGATCCCCCGCGCCAACAGCCGACGCCGTCGCCCCGCCGACGCGCCCGCCGGAATCGACACCACCACCGGACCACCAGCCGAACGCGCACCCAACCGGACCGCAACCTCGTCCATCACCGCCAGGACCGCCTCAGCATCGAGAGGCCTCCGCGCCGCAACCTCCTGCACCCGCGCCAACTCCTTCGTGAACAGCGGATCCTTCAGCCATCCGCGGACCGTGCTCGGATGCACACCCACACTCTCAGCAACCGCACGCTGCGACTGACCAGCCACAAGCGGCAAAATCGCATCCACACGCTTCGCAGGATCAATGCGAGTCATTCCGTTCCTCCTCGATGAAGCGGGCCACCAGGCCCATCCAGTTCCTCAATCCACGGCCGACCACGAGGACACGCCCGCGTCCCCCGCATCGGCGGCAACCGCAGCCGCCCCTTCACCCCCCACCGCCCCGGCAACAACCAATCCATGAGCCACCAGTAGCGACGCCACGCAGTCGTAGGACTCATCCCCAGCTCGGCACCGGCCTGACGAAACGTGAAGCCCCGCCCCAACACCAGCTCAAAGACCGCGAAGCCCTCAGCCGCCTTCACCGAGACGTCGAGACGCAGGTGCGGATACGGACCACCACGACGCGGCCGCCAAGCCACCGAAGAAGATGAAACAGACTTCGCCATACGACGGGGGCCAACCGGGCTCACCTGCACATCAGTCATACCGACACCTCTCAAGCGTTGGGGCGGCCGTCCGCCGGTCGACGGCCGGAAGTCTGGGGCAGCAGCGCGCGGGTCAGTTGAGGTTCGGGATGTGGTTGGCGCGCAGCGTCGCGGCAACAGCCGGATCGACAATCTCCAGGGCGTCGACGAACAGCAGCGGCCAGAAGATCGGCCCTTCACGGGGCATCAGGACGACGAGGTCCTGTGAGCCGTCCGCTGGGATGTCCTGGCCGACGACCTTGCCCAGCTCGGCGGCCGGGACCGTCTTGGGGACGACGAGGACTCCGGCGGTCTCCATGAGCATGTCGACGACGAGGAGCGCGCCGGCCCGGCCGGTACGGAGGACCACGGGGGTTCCGCTGTCGAGGTAGGCGCCCCACGACGAAAGGTTCTCGAGGCTGCGGCTGAGCCGCGGGAGGGCGTCGGGTGGGGTGGTGATGACGTAGGCGTCGCGGTCGGCGATGTGGGCGGCTATCTGCTGTACGGCCGTGTCGCGGTCGATGAGTTCGTTCGTGGCGATGGGCATAGCGCGCTCCGTTCGGGGTGGGTCAGTAGTTGCGGTGCGACTTGCGTGACTCTCTGTGGTGTCGGAAACGTGGCTGTCGGAAAGGGGACTTCCGACAGGGGTTCGCTCGGCGACCTGGGGGTTCGCGCGTTCCGCGAGTCTCATCTAGAAGTTTTTGTCTATGAATGTCCGTTCTTGGCGTGAGACGCTGTCGGAAAATCCGTTCCGACACTTCCGACGTTCCGACAGCACTTCCCGTGACCACAGCTACTCCGGAGCAGCCGAGCCAGCGGCCAGCAAGCCACCGTCCAGCTGCACAAGCCAGCCCTGCTCGCACCCGTACCGGAGAGCCGCCGTCCACAGCGATTCCGTAGCCCCGGACGCCCGGTACTTCGCCCGGTCCGTCGTCGCCAGGCACGCCCTGTTGACGTCACGCATGGGGATTTCGCCGCCCTGCCGGGTGAGGTAGCGATGGGCCCGCTTGGCGACGTTCACGACGGACGGGTGGACGCCGTTCACGACCTCGTACACCGCGGCTTGAGACTCGGCTGCCGTCAGGACGGCCTCCGCGCGGCGCGCGTCCAGCTCGGCCTGCGTGCGCCGTCGTGCTGCTTCCTGGACGCGATCTCGGACTTTCCTCGAGGTCTGCCACATCACGCGGGCCATGTCCCAGTCGTCGACCGCGACGGCGGTGCGCCCGTGCAGGAGGGCCAGTAGCCCGGCGCACTTCAACCGCCACAACGGTTCGTGCGTGTCGAGCGGCGCCTCGGCACCCCGGCCGAAGGAGATCGCCAACGAGAGTTCGTCGAGTTCCTGCGTGACGTGTTCGGGCACCGGGATGGTGAGGTTGCGCAGCGTAGACACCCAGGTAGTGACGGGAGTGTCCTCGCCGGTCCTGGTGGTGACGGTGACGGGTCCCGTGGTCGTCGGCCGCTGCTTCGGGGTGTCTGGGCCGAGCGCCGCGTGAGCCCATGCGAGGCGCTGGGGGAGACCGATGGAGCCCATCTCCAGCAACTTCGCTGCGGGTTCCTCCTGCACGCCGAGCGACATCGACAGCGTGTATGAGCCCTTGGGCAGAGCGCGGCGCCGCTCGACCTCGGCGTTGCTGGTGCCCTGCCGTTCACTCATCCACGCCTTGCACAGGACGCCGTTCAGGGTGGCGGCGGCGGACATTTGGGCCATGGCCTCGAGGACGCTGCCTTCGGTGGCGAGGGCGTAGCCGCGGTGCCGGGTCTGCACGGGGATCTTCTTCTTTCCGCCGGGGTCATCGGGGTCGGTCTTGAGGTCCAGATAGGCGCTGATGGCGCCTTGCCCGGTGGAGATGTCGATGTACGCGAGGTCGATGCTCGGGAAGGGCGTGAGTTCCTCGGCGGTGTTCTCGGCGTTGCCCTTGCCGCTGCCCGGTGGGCCGAATAGGCCGCAGTACCAGCCGAGAGTTGTCGGCTGCTGGATGCCGCCGTCGACCCGGACGGAGGGGTGTGCCATGGCTGCAACGCGGGCGAGGACGGCGTGAACGACGGCGTCGGGAGAGGCGCGTCGGGCGCGAGCCATCTGCTGGATCTGGCTCAGGGACGGCGTGGCGTTCCAGAAGGTGCCGGGCAACCGGTCTGTAGGCGCTGCGCCGGCGGCCACGTCGCGGTCGGGGGCGTCCGGCGAGGACTCTTCCTGCGGCCCGTCCCACGGATCGTTGGCGAGCAGCGCACGAAAGCTGTCGGCGTCGTCGCGGCCGCGCTCGCTGTCCTTGAGGCACCGTCGCTTCACCTCGGCGAGGACGGCCGGGGCGAGCCGTGCGGCCGCGCCCTGAGCGGGCCTGCCGGCGGCTGCGCGCATGATGTCGCGCGCGGCCTCCGAGGTGTTCCCGGCGTAGTGGAGGTGGGCGTACAGGGTGCCGACCGTGAGCTTCTGCCCTCGGGGGAGGGCCCCGACGGGGAGGTCTGAGCGCTCGGACCAGTTCACGGCCACGTGGTCATCGCAGAGCAGGCTGTACGCGCTGCTCGGGGCTTCTCCTCCGGCGGTGGGGCGTAGCCACTTCTGCCGACCACCGGTCTGTCCGGCGTAGGTCCAGCCCTCGGGCTCGAGGATGTCGCGGAACGTCAGCATGTTGGCGAGGACATCGAGGGGGCCGTCGCCACTGTGCTGCCCGGCGCGGCGCTCCTTGTGCGGGGGCGGTACTGCCACGCCCTTGCGCTGCGCCTTGCGCTCCTGCTTCTCACGGGCCGCCTGGTCCAGCAACTCCCGTGCAGTGGGCGCGAGGTCGGCCACGGCCGCGGCGAGGTCGGCCAGCTCGAACACCTCGCCCGTCCCAGGCCCGATCGTCGCCAGCCGTTCCAGTCCTGCCTTCCGGTTGACGGTGGCGGGGATCTTCATGAGCCGGTCGAGGTTGCCGACCTCGACGTCCCACGACCAGCCATGCCGGTACGCCTCAGCTGCGAGGATCGCCTGAACGCCTGTGGTGACTTCCTTCACCCGGGCACGGTCCTCGGCGTCTTGGATCAGGTAGTTCTCGGCGAGCAGCCACACCGGGTTGTAGCCGCCTCCGGTGTTCACCCAGCCCGAGGGCGTCGGCAACCCCGACTCGGCGACGACTTTCGCCACCGCGTCCGCGTCCGGCGGAGCGGGGAGGTCGTCAGGGCTGGGCTTGTGCCCGATCGTGCCGAAGTCGCCGTCGGCCCACAGGTGGGTCAAGCCGTACGCCAGGTCTTCGCCACCGCGTCCCTCCGCGGGGCGTTCGAGGAGCGTCGTGCTCTGGGCATACACGCCCTTCGCCTTCCGGCGGTCCAGCGTTGAGACGTACTGGACCGCCGCCTCGACGCCGGCCTCGTCAGTCGCGAAGCGTTGGCCTGCCCATCCGTCCTTGTCCGAGCAGATGCTGATGTACCCGGGGCATCCGCCGTACAGGTGCGTCAGCCATTCCCGCACGACCTGGGGGTCTGCGGTGAGTGGCTGCTGCTCGTCGTTCACTCGTCGCGCTCCGGGGGGTGTGCCGTTGCTCCCGCGCGGCGGCGGGAGCAGCGGTGGGAAGGGTGGTTCAGCACGCGGGGGTGCCTCTGTCGGCTGCCGCCGCGTCCTCGATGGCCTGGCGCATCAGAACCAGGACACCGTCGGGGTTGTGGGCGCAGCCGCCTTCGACGTGTGGCGGCTCCCCGCAGGCTGCCGAGCTGATCAGGTACACCTCCGAGCAGCGGCTCACGGCCTCAGCGATCAGTACGGCGTCGTAGTCCGTCAGCAAGCTGCCCATGCCGAGGTCGATCTCGACGACGGATCCAGGCGCGTAGGTGTCGATGAACCCGTGGCGGTCGTCCGCCGACCGCGCGGCGATCCACCCGTGCGCGTCGACCTTGAGGCGGAGCCGATACCGGAAGTGCACCGCGGGGCTCCGCCCGGCCACGAGCGCCAGGCGGGGACCGCGGTTGCCGTGCCGGGTGGTCATCGGGCCGCTTCGGCGAGTTCGCGGATGCGCGCGGGCGCGGCGAGCGCGTCCCGGCGGATCATCCTCGGGTCAGCACCGGCCTTCAGGTTGTCGGCCAGTAGATCGAAGAGGTAGCCGACCTCGGCGTCTGCCGTCTCCGCGCGGGCGTGCTCGATCGCCGCGTACGCCTTGAGCGGGAGGACGGTGGCGGCGCGCAGGGCCTCGGTGAACTCGGCGCCGCCCTCGGCGTTCACGCCCTTGGCGAGTTCCTCCGCGATCTCGTCGACCGCCTCGGGCATCCGGTCGAGGGTGGCGGCCGGGTCGGGCATGCGGAGCGCCTCGGCGTATCCGACGGTCGCGAGGTACAGCCCGGCGGCCTCTGTGCGCGCTTCCGGCTGCGGGTCCGTGCTGATGGCGTTGGCTGCCGAGCTGGCCGTAAGCTGGTTCATGGTGATGGATCCGTTCTGTTCCGCGTAGCCCTGGGTCGCTGGCGAGCGATGAGCCCGGGGCTTCGCTGTGAGTGGGTCCTTGCTGGGCCCCTCCCTCGTCGGCATCTCTAGTGCCGGCGCGAGAGGGGTCGTTTCATGCGCCCCGGAGGGGACGGATCACGGCCGATTCCCCAACCCTGCAACCGCATTGGGTATGCGATGTCATGGCTTCTGAGCTGGGGATATACGGCCCTGATGCACAGTGATGCTCGGCCTCGTCGCGCGAGGGAGTGGCTGCGGGTTCGGGTGCGTAGAGCAGGGAGACCAGGTCCCGCGTCGGGATTTTCAACTTCCGGCCGAGGGTGAGCACTCGGGTCGCGGTCCACTCACCTCGGCGGATCTGCGCGTACACGGTGTCCTTGTTGACGCCGAAGATCGAAGCCACCGTGGGGACATCCATGGTGGGACCGAGCGCCTCGATCGCCTCGCGCGTCCACACGGCGCTCACGCTGACTGCCCCAGCAACTCGGGCACGCCGAGGGTGCGGCGTAGGTCGGTCGTCGGGACTCGGTACGCCGCCCCAGCCTTGATCACACGGCAGGGGTAGCGATCCTCGCGAGCGAGTTTGTAGCCGAGGCTGCGCCGGATGCCGAGCGCCCGGTTGGCGGTCTGCAGGCTGACTGTCGTGGTGGCGATCGACAGCAGTTCTTCATGGGTCATCGCAGGGCGGCTGTCGTCCATGACCCTCTCTCCATGTCGATATGACACGCACGATCGTGCACCGTGCGCACTAGACACACCATAACGACGCCCCATGGACTGTGCAACACGCATGGGCTAACTTGTCGATATGCACTCCACTCCGAGCGAGGTCATCGCGACCCAGGTCCGCAAACGACGACGCCAGCTAGACCTGAATCGACAACAGCTCGCCGAGAAGTGCGCCAGCATCGGCGCGCCGCAGCTCACCACCGCAGCCCTGACCAACATCGAGACCGGCCGGCCCGACAAGGACGGGAAGCGTCGGCGTGAGGTGACGGTGGAGGAGCTGCTTGCCCTCGCATGCGCCCTGAGCATCCATCCCGTGGACCTGATGGTTCCGGCAGATCTCGCCGACGACGCTCCGTACGAGGTCACAAGCGCCATTGCCACAACGGCAGCCACCGCCCGTGGCTGGATCAGCGGCACGGCGTTTCTGGTCCCGCCCGAGACCCCGATGGACTTCGCCGTGGCGATCCAGGCCATGCCGAAGGAGCGCGCGCAAGCCGTCTCCCGCGATTGGTTCACGCCTGAGCGTCAGCAGGAATGGAATCGCGCTGCGCTGGAGTACGACCGTCAGCAGCAAGAAGGCAGGGGGGATTCATGAAGCCGTACAAGGCCTGTTCGTGCCGGGACCCGGAGACGAAGCGGCTCCTCGGGAAGAAGTGCCCGGACCTCAGCAAGAAGGGGCACGGCGGCTGGTACAGCCGCTACGAGGCGCCGAAGTCCGCGGACGGGAAGCGCCGGCAGCCGCGCATCGGCCCGTTCGACACGGAGCGGGAGTGCAAGGCCGAGCTGGGCAATGTTCTCGGCACGGCCGCCAACCCGAAGGCGCACGACGAGCGGAAGACCACGCTCGGCCAGTACCTCGAACGCCGGTACGCGTGGCGCAAGTCGGAGGCCGAGACGGGCGAGGGCCTGAAGAAGAGCACGCTCGACGCCGAGCGCGAGGCCATCGATCTGTACCTGGCCCCGGGCCTCGGGCATATCAAGGTCGTCGACCTGAACGACGAGCACATCCGCGAGCTGTACGCGGCCATGCGGAAGATCAACCGGCCGGAAGAGCGCGAGGAGCGCACAGAGGTCGTGCGTCGGCTGCAGGAGGTGCGGGCGACCAGGCACGGCAAGCGGCTGCACAGCCGCCCTATCTCCGAGTCGCGCATCCGCCGGGTTCATGCGGTGCTGCACGGCGCGCTCACGGACGCCTCGAAGCTCTCGAAGATCCGGACGGACAACCCCGCTGATGGGGTCTGGCGGTCGAAGGGCGGGAAGCGAAAGCAGGGCCGCGCGAAGCCCCTTCTGTGGACGGCCGAGCGCGTCGAGCAGTGGGAGAAGACCGGGGTCATCCCGGCGAAGGTCATGGTCTGGTCGTCCGACCAGTGCGGCGCGTTTCTCGACTTCGCCGAGGCATCCGGCGAGCGGCTGTACCCGGCGTTCCATCTGGACGCGTACTACGGGCCGCGCCGCGGCGAGCTGGTCGGCGCGGCAGAGCAAGACCTCAGCCTCGCGCGCCGCCGGCTGCATGTCCTGCAGGCGCAGTCGGACGACGAGTTGGACGACACCAAGACCGAGGCCGGATACCGGCAGATCCCCCTCGACGACGAGACGGTGCGCGTCCTCAAGGCCTGGCACAAGCGGAAGCTTGAGGAGCGACTGGCGTGGGGCGAGGCCTACCAGGATGCGGGGCGCGTCTTCTGTTACGAGGACGGCACCGCGCTGAAGGCGGAGTACCTGTCGAGCCGTTTCCGGATCCTGATCGAGCGGTACGGCAACATCCGCGGGAAGGTCAAAGAGGGTTGGCCAGTCGAGCGGATCGCCCGGAAGTTCCGGACGACTGAGGCGGCCGTCGAGGTGGCCCTGCGGATCACGCTCCCACCCATCCGCTTCCATGATCTGCGTCACGGTGCGGCCACGATGTTGATCGCCGCAGGGGTCGACGACAAGTTCGTTTCCGAGGTGCTCGGCCACGCGTCCGTGTCGTTCACGAAGGACGTGTACGCGGTCGTTGCCGAGGAGCTGGCAGAGGACGCCACGCGGAAGATCTCGGCCTTCATTCCTCGCCAGAATCGCCTTTCGGCGGTTGGTGCCAACACCGTGCCATCAGGGGGCTAAAAGTGGCTCTGAAAGCAACTCAGGGAGCCCAGCCTCAATTGGCCGAACTCCCTGGTCAGGTGGCGGAGGCGGAGGGATTTGAACCCTCGATGGGCTTTAAGGCCCAAACCGCATTAGCAGTGCGGCGCCATAGACCGGACTAGGCGACGCCTCCCGCACAGCCGCCCGCGCGAGCGCGAGTGGTGCGTGCAGATGATGACACAGTCGAGCGTGCTGTCACCAATCGGCTCCCACGGTACTAGGCAGCCGGGCCGCAGGGCAAAGCCCTTCTCGTGGTCGGGGGCGCCGCGCAACGTCCGGGCGCGCCACGCGTTGGGCAGGGCATGTCTCACTTCGCCGTGCGGGGCGCCCTCGGGGCCGTCGCCGCCGTTCTCGGATCCCTCCCCGCTATGCCCGCCTCCGCCGCCATCCAGGGCGACCACCTCACCGTCACCGTGCGGCACACCGGCGACGGGCGGGACGGGACGTACGAGCTGTCCTGTCATCCCGACGCCGGCAGTCACCCGGACGTGGACGGGGCGTGCCAGGCGCTCGACCGGAACACGCGCTGGGGGCGGGACACCTTCGCCCCGGTCGCCCCCGGGACCGCCTGCACCATGCTCTACGGCGGCCCGGCCACCGCCCATGTCACCGGCACCTGGGCCGGCCGGCCGGTCGACGCGACCTACGACCGCAGCAACGGTTGCGAGATCGGGCGCTGGAACCGGATGGTGCCCCTGCTGCCCGACCTCGCTTCATAGACCCCAGGTCGTCGGGGTCCAGCCACCCCGAAAGACAGCACAGCCGTCTCATGGCGGAAGCCCCGCTCCCGTAAAAGTCTCGCGAAGTTAAAGCGGAGGTGAGGCATGTCGGTCACATGTTCGCCGTCACTTCGTCGTGCGACCTCCCTCTCATCCGGCGTCATGAGCGCAATCGGTGCCTTTAGACTCCCTCGCGTGACACGTCGCGGGCCGGTTGGCAAGATGGCCCGAGCGGTCGGCAAGGTGCGGTAACAGGGAGGAAGCGTCTCGTGAGCAGCAGGCCATCCCGAGGCGCTGCTCGCCTCGCAGCCATACTGGATGCGCTGCCGGATGCGTTGGTACTGGTCAACGCCAACGGAACCGTCGTCAACGCGAACACCATCGCCCTGGAGGCGTTCGAGGCGCCGGGCACCGCGCTGGTCGGGCGCGGGCTGCTCGATCTGCTGCCGCAGTTCGACTCGAGGCTCATCCCCGGATCCATGCGGCGGCCCGATCACATGGACCCGCGCGGGCGGACCAAACCGACCCGGATGATCGCGCGGCGGACCGACGGCTCGGAGTTCCCGGTCGAGGTCACCAGCGCCAACCTGGAGAACGGTCAGCAGGCGTACGACGGTTACGGCTACGGCGCCGACGAGCTGCTGATGCTCGTCGTGCGCGACCTGACCGGGACCGTGGACACCGAGGCCGAGCTGGCCCGCTCGCAGCGGCAGACCGAGATGATCCTGCGGGCCGCGAGCGAGGGTGTCGTAGGGACGGACACCGACGGGCGGATCGTGCTCGTGAATCCGGCCGCCGCTCAGATACTGGGATATCGGGCCGGTGAGCTGGGCGGCAAGGAGCTGCACAATCTGGTGCTGCACTCGCGTGCGGACGGCTCGCCCTTCCCGTACGCCGAGTCGCCGCTCGCCGACACCCTGCGCTCCGGGCGCAAGCACCGGGTGCGTGGACAGGTGCTGTGGGCCAAGGGCGACAAGAAGGTGCCGGTCGATCTGACGACCGCGCCGGTGCGCGACGGCGACCAGCTCGTCGGCGCCGTGATGACCTTCACCGACCGGCGGCCGTACGACGCCCTCGCCGAGGCGAAGGACGCCCAGGAGAAGGCGCACGCCGAAGAGCTGGAGAGGCTCTCCGAGGAGCACGCCTCCGACCTGACCGCACTGCGCCAGAAGCACGTCACCGAGGTCGAGGAGCTGCGCGAGCGGCACGCCGAGGAGCTGGCGTCCGGCGAGGAGCGGTACGCGGCCCTCGGTGAGCGCGAGAAGGACCGGTACGAGGCCCTCTCCGGGCGGCACGAGCAGCTGCTGACCCTGCTCGCGCAGTCGCTGCGCGGCCCGCTCGACGAGCTGCGCCGGGAACTGGCCGCGCTCGCCGCCGACGACGCCGGGCAGCTGTGGCCCGAGGCCAACCAGGTCCTCCATCACCTTTCGGCCGGTTACTCGCGTATCACCCAGCTCATCGACAACGTGCTCGGCTATCAGGCGCTGGACGCCGGGACCGAGGACGTCAACCGCACGAAAGTGATGCTGGACGCGGTCGTCGCGGCCGGTGTGGACGGGGCGGTGGAGCTGATCGGGCCCGGGCGGGTCCAGTTCGCCGTGCACGCGCCGCCCATCGAGGCCGAGGTGGATCCGCAGCGGCTCGCCGTCGCGCTCGCACATCTCGTCGCGGACGTGGCGGGTGTCGACGCGACCGGCAACGCGCCCGTCTCCGCCGGCGGCTACATGGACAACACGGTGGTGGTCGCGGCGGCACAGCGCGGTGAGGTCGTCCGTATCGAGGTGCGGGGGCCGTACCCCGGGGGCGACCCGGTGCACGAGCCGATCGTGCGCGGGATCGTACGCGCGCACGGCGGTGTACTGCAGACGCACGAGGTGCCGGGCATGAGCGGCAGCGCGTTCGTCCTGGAGGTGCCGATCGGGGGCGGCGCCGGGGCCGTACCCCCTCCGCCCGGTACGGCGGTGGCTACGATCCCTGCCGCCGACGACACCGGTGCCGGCGGACGGCGGCGGGCCCGGCGGTCCTCCGTGGACGCCTTCCTGGAGAGCGACTTGTCCGGCGGCGACGCCGGCGAGGGCGAGGTGCCGGGCGCGGCGCCGACCGGGCGGCGACGTCGGCGTGCCGCCGATGTGGCAGCCCAGGAGGGCGGCCCCGCCGCGATCGAGAGCGCCGAGAACGCGGAGTCGGGGTCAGGGTCGGGGTCCGGCGGTACCGGGCGGCGGCGCGGACGTCCGGCCGACGCGGACGCAGACCCGGGCGTCGCAGGTGTCGCCGGTGTCTCCGAGGGTGCCGTGGTGACGGCCGCCGAGCAGGGTGCCGGTACGGCCGCCTCGGGTACGGGGCTCGGTGGCACCGTTCCGCCGCAGGGCGTGCCCGCGCCGGCGGCGGGGCGACGGGCCCGGCGCGAGCCCGACGAGCGGCAGGCGCTGCCGGCGGCGTTGCCCGCGGTCGCTGCGCCTCAGGACGACGAAGGGCAGCCGAGCGGGCGTCGGCGCCGTGCGCTGGCCGCGGCTGCCGAGCGGGCGGAGCGGGCCGAGCAGCAGCAGGCGGGACCCCGCCCGGTGTTCGCGCTGCCGCCCGCCGAGGCCGACCGCACCCCCGAGCCGGCCGCGGCGGCGGGCTCGATGGCGGGTGAGGAGGGCCGGCACGACGCCGTGGCCCACGATCAGGCCGAGGACCACACCCCGCCGCAGCCGCACCCCACCGACGCGCCGACGGGCCGCCGTCGACGGGCCATGGGGCAGCCCGCGGAGGGCGCCCCGGCCGGGTCGCAAATGGTACCGACGGTGCCCGCGCAAGCGTCCGCCCCCGGTCAGCCGGTTCCGCCTGGTCAGCCGGTTCCGCCCGGTCAGCCTGGTCAGCCCGGCCAGCCCGGCCAGCCCGGCCAGGGCATCCCGGCGCAGGCCGGGCCCGCAGGCCCGGCCGCCGGACCGCAGCCCGTACAGGCGGGCCAGCCCGGCCGGCCCGGGCAGCCGGTTTCGCAGGCACTGCCGGGCGTGGCCGCCGTACCGGCTCGGGCGCAGGCACAGCCGCAGGGCCCCGCTCCGGTGGCCCCGGGCCAGCCGGTCCCGCCCCGGGCCGCCCCCGCCGCCCAATCCACCCCGGCCCCCGCCCAGCCGCTCCCGCTCCCGGCGGAGGCCGCTCCCGTGGCTCCCGTACCGCAGCAGTGGCCGGGCGGCGCCGACGAAGCGCCCCCGCCCGCCCCTCAACCCACGCGTGCCGCGCAGCCGTTGCCCGCAGAGGCGGCGGCGACGCCCGCGCCGGCCGACCCGGACTCCACACAGGGCAAGGCGTTCAGCGTGCGGACGCTGGGACAGGGGGTGCCGTTCTCGCGGCAGGCCGCTCAGGTGCAGCAGCCGACGGCGACCCCGCCCCCGCACCAGCCGGGCGGCAACGGACGGCGCCGCAAGCTGGGCACGCGCAACGAGCAGCAGCAGCCCGAGCAGGCGGCCCGGCCGCATCCGTCGGCCGAGCAGCCGGTGCCCCAGCCGTCGCCGGCCGGGCAGTCCCGGCTCACGGGCGCCACCGAGGGCGCCGGACGGTCGTACGCGATAGGCGCACCGGACGTGAACGCCGCCGAGGGCCCGGAGCCGCTGGACGGTCCGGGCGGGGCGGTCGAGGTCGCGGATCCGCCGCGCCCCCAGCCGATGGACGACGAGCTGCCCCCGGAGCCGCTGGACAACCCGCGCCGGCTGCTGGTGTGGCCCGCGCCGGACGTCACCACCCAGCAGGCGCTGAGCGACCGCGGCTACCGGCCGGTGATCGTGCACTCCCGTGAGGAGGTCGACGCGCAGATCGCCGCGTTCCCGGCGGCGCTGTTCGTGGACCCACTGACCGGGCCGATCACCCGGACCGCGCTGCAGTCGCTGCGGCAGGCGGCGGTGGCGGCCGAGGTGCCGGTGATGGTCACGGCCGGACTGGGGCAGGCGACGCGCGAGGCGGCGTACGGCGCCGATCCCGCCGTACTCCTGAAGGCGCTCGCGCCCCGGGACAGCGAGCAGCATCCGCCGCGGGTGCTGCTCATCGAGGAGCACGCGGAGATCGCCCTCGCCCTGACCGCGACGCTGGAGCGGCGCGGGATGCAGGTCGCGCGGGCGGCGAGCGACGCGGACGCGGTGACGCTGGCCGGGCAGTTGCGGCCGAACCTGGTGGTGATGGACCTGATGCAGGTCCACCGCCGCCAGGCCGGCATCATCGACTGGCTCCGCGCGAACGGGCAGCTCAACCGGACGCCGTTGGTCGTCTACACGGCAGCCGTCGACCAGGCCGATCTGCCTCGGCTGGCGTCCGGTGAGACGGTGCTGTTCCTCGCGGAGCGGTCGACGAGTACCGAGGTGCAGAGCCGGATCGTGGACTTGCTGGCACGGATCGGTACGAACTGAGGAAGCGCCATCGGGGAACTGACGTCAGCCGACTTGCGGTTGGACGTGGCTGGTCGCGCTCGCGCGGCGGTAGCCGCATTTCGAACACGATCCCGTGCCCCTGAAGGGGCGCTTCACAGGCTGGTGACGTCCAGCTGACCGTCGGCGTACTTCCGCCTGAGCACCTTCTTGTCGAACTTGCCCACGCTCGTCTTCGGCACCGACTCCACCACCGTCCAGCGCTCCGGCAGCTGCCACTTCGCGATGCGGCCCTCCTCCGCGAGGAACGTGCGCAGCGTCTCGAAGGTCGCGCTGGAGCCCTCCCGCAGCACCACGGTCGCCAGCGGACGCTCGCCCCACTTGTCGTCGGGTACGGCGACCACCGCGGCCTCGGCGACGTCCGGGTGGGACATCAGCGCGTTCTCCAGCTCGACCGAGGAGATCCACTCGCCGCCGGACTTGATGACGTCCTTCGCGCGGTCGGTGAGGGTGAGGAAGCCGTCGGGGGAGATGGTGCCGACGTCACCGGTCTTCAGCCAGCCGTCCTCGCTGAACTTGTCGGCGGGGCGCAGGGGGTCGGCGTCGGGGCCGTTGTAGTAGGCGCCGGCGATCCAGGGGCCGCGCACCTCCAGCTCGCCGGCCGACTCGCCGTCCCAGGGGAGGCGTTCGCCGACGGGGCCGGTGAGCCGGGCCTCGACACCGGCCGGGAAACGGCCCTGGGTGAGGCGGTAGGCGAACTCCTCCTCCGTGCCGACCACGTGGGCCGGCGGCCGCGAGACCGTGCCGAGCGGAGAGGTCTCCGTCATGCCCCAGGCGTGGCAGACCCGCATGCCCAGCTTGTCGAAGGCGGCCATGAGGGAGGGCGGGCAGGCCGAGCCGCCGATGGTGACCTGGGTGAGCGAGGCGACGTCCCGGGGGTTGGCGGTGAGTTCGCCGAGCAGGCCCTGCCAGATGGTGGGAACCGCGGCCGCGTGCGTGGGCCGCTCGCTCTCGATCATCGCGGCGAGCGGGGCGGGCTGGAGGAAGCGGTCTGGCATCAGCAGGTTGACGCCGGTCATGAAGGTGGCGTGCGGCAGGCCCCAGGCGTTGACATGGAACTGCGGTACGACGACCAGGGAGGTGTCCTGGTCGGTCAGGCCCATCGACTGGGCCATGTTGACCTGCATGGAGTGCAGATAGATCGAACGGTGGCTGTACACCACGCCCTTGGGGTCGCCGGTGGTGCCGGAGGTGTAGCACATGGCGGCGGCCTGGCGTTCGTCGAGCTCCGGCCAGTCGTACGCCGTCGGCTTGCCGGCGATCAGGTCCTCGTACTCGTGTACGGCCACGGTCGCGCCGTCCAGCAGGGAACGGTCGCCAGGGCCGGAGACCACGACATGCCGCAACGGCTTCAGGTGCGGCAGCAGCGGGGCGAGCAGCGGCAGCAGCGAGCCGTTGACGATCACGACCCGGTCGGCCGCGTGGTTCACGATCCAGGCGAGCTGTTCGGCGGGCAGCCGCAGGTTGAGCGTGTGCAGGACCGCACCCATGGAGGGAATCGCGAAGTATGCCTCGGTGTGTTCCGCGTTGTTCCACATGAGAGTGGCCACACGGTCGTCGTCCTGGACACCCAGGTCGTCGCGCAGGGCGTGGGCCAGCTGGGCGGCGCGGGTGCCGACCTCGGCGAAGCTGCGGCGGTGCGGCTCGGCCTCGCCCGTCCAGGTGGTCACCTGTGACTCGCCGTGAACCCTCGACCCATGCGTCAGGATCGTGGAAATCAGCAGCGGTACGTCCTGCATGGTGCTCAGCACGGCGTCCTCCCGGGGGCGACATTGCCCTACTCGGCGGTAAAGGTAAAAGGGGCTGCGCTGATTCTGCGCACATACCATGCGGTATGTCACTAGGGGAGAGCAGACCAACACCGTCCGGCGGCGGTCCGGCCGCTGCGGTCCGGTCTATCGGGCGACGTCCAGCTCGGGGTCCTCACGCAGCTTGCCGAGCGCACGCGACACCGCGGACTTCACCGTGCCCACCGACACCCCGAGCACCTCGGCCGTCTGCACCTCGCTGAGGTCCTCGTAGTACCGCAGCACGACCATCGCCCGCTGCCGTGCGGGCAGCTTCATGATCGCGCGCCACATCGCGTCGTGCAGCGCCTGCCGCTCGGCCGGGTCGTCCCCGCCGCCCGCCGGCTCCGGCTCGGGCAGTTCGTCGCAGACGAACTCGTCGACCCGGCGCTTGCGCCACTGCGAGGTCCGGGTGTTCAGCAGCGCCCGGCGCACATAGCCGTCGAGCGCCCGGTGGTCCTCGATCCGCTCCCAGGCCACGTACGTTTTGGCGAGCGCGGTCTGGAGGAGGTCCTCGGCGTCACTGGGGTTCGCGGTCAACGACCGGGCGGTGCGCAGCAGGACCGGCTGGCGGGCCCTGACGTACGACGCGAAGGACGGGTAGGGGAGCGGGTAGGCGCGGGTCTGCCTCGCCGAGACAGCGGCGTCCGAAGCGCTGGTGCAGACGGGTGTGGTCATGGCTCCACGCTATGAGCGAGCGGTGTTGCGGCGGATCGGCCGCAGGTCCCGAAGGAGAGTCCGCCTCAGGTTGTAGGGGTGGGGTTGGCTACACCTCCTGAAGGTGGAGGACGGGGGCGGTACTCCTGCGGGTTCACCCCTGAGGGGGCGGTACGGCGCAGGCGGCGGGCCGCTCCCCGGCCGGCTTCCGGTTCACACGTCCGAGGTCAGGACCAGCCCTGACGTCGGTACCCCGGTACCGGCCGTCACCAGGACCCGGTCCGCGCCAGGTATCTGGTTCGCGCCCGTGCCGCGCAGCTGGCGCACCCCTTCCGCCATCCCGTTCATCCCATGGAGGTACGCCTCCCCGAGCTGTCCCCCGTGCGTGTTCAGCGGGAGCCGCTCCTCGGCCACGAAGTCCGCCGCCTCCCCGCGTCCGCAGAACCCGAACTCCTCGAGCTGCATCAGCACGAACGGCGTGAAGTGGTCGTACAGGATCCCCACGTCGATGTCGGCCGGGGCGAGCCCGGAGGAGCGCCACAGCTGGCGGGCCACCACACCCACCTCCGGCAGCCCGGTCAGGTCGTCCCGGTAGAAGCTGGTCATCTGCTCCTGGGCCCGGCCGGCGCCCTGCGCGGCCGCCGCGATCACGGCCGGCCGATGCGGCAGATCACGCGCCCGCTCCACCGACGTGACGACGAGGGCCTGTCCGCCGTCCGTCTCCTGGCAGCAGTCCAGCAGACGGAGCGGCTCGACGATCCAGCGGGAGGCTGAGTGGTCGGCGAGGGTGATGGGACGGCCGTGGAAGTAGGCGGCCGGGTTGGTCGCCGCGTATCTGCGGTCCACCACCGCCACATGCCCGAACACCTCCGGGGTCAGCCCGTAGGTGTGCAGATAGCGCTGTGCCGCCATCGCCACCCAGGAGGCGGGGGTGAGCAACCCGAACGGCAGCGCCCAGCCGAGCGCCGCGCCCTCCGCCGACGGCTCCCGGTGCTGCACGCCCGAGCCGAAGCGGCGGCCGGATCTCTCGTTGAACGCCCGGTAGCAGACCACCACCTCGGCCACCCCGGTCGCGACCGCCAGCGCCCCCTGCTGGACCGTCGCACAGGCCGCGCCGCCGCCGTAGTGAACGCGGGAGAAGAAGGACAACTCGCCGATCCCGCAGGCCTGGGCCACGGTGATCTCCGGGCTGGTGTCCATCGTGAACGTCACCATCCCGTCCACGTCCGCCGGAGTCAGCCCCGCGTCGTCCAGCGCGGCCCGCACCGCCTCCGCCGCCAGCCGCAGCTCACTGCGCCCCGAGTCCTTGGAGAACTCGGTGGCCCCGATCCCCACGATCGCCGCCCGCCCGCCGAGCGAGTCCCGGCCCCGCACGCTCATGAGTCCACCTCGCCGGTGACCGTGGCCGTGGCCGTGGCCGCGGTGAGGGTGACGGTCACCGTGCCGGTCACATGGTTGCCGATGCCGTTGGCGCCGACCACCCGGACCGTCGCCATCCCTGTCACCTCGTCCAGCTCCTCGATCCGGCCGGTCAACACCATCGTGTCGCCCGGGTAGTTGGGCGCACCCAGCCGGATGGCGACCTTGCGGATCTCGGCCGCCGAGCCGAAGTGATCGGTGATGTACCGGCCGACCAGGCCGTTGGTGGTCAGGATGTTCATGAAGATGTCCGGAGAGCCCTTCCGGCGGGCCAGTTCGGCGTCGTGGTGCACGTCCTGGTAGTCACGGGACGCGATCGCGCCGGCCACGATCAGCGTCCGCGTGATCGGGATCTCCAGCGGCGGCAGCCGGGTGCCCACGCCCGGCCGTGTCGTCTCAGTCCCCACTCGCGATCAACTCCCCCAGTTCCTGCAGCACTTCGCTCCCACTGCCCAGATATGCGTCCAGCTGGCGCCCCCACAGGAAGTGCCGGTGCACCGGATGGTCGACGTCGGCGCCCGCGCCGCCATGCAGATGCTGGCCCGTGTGCACGACCCGCTGCCCCGCCTCGGACGCCCACCAGGCGGCGGTCAACGCATGCGTGACGTACGGCAGCCCCGCGTCCCGCCGCCAGGCCGCCTCGTACGCCGTCACCCGTATCGCCTCGGTGTCCATATGCGCGTCGGCGGCCCGGAGTTGGACGGCCTGCCGGGTGGCGAGCGGGCGCCCGAACTGCTCGCGGGTGTTGGTGTGCGCGACGGCCCGGGCGAGGGAGCCCGCGCAGACACCGGCCTGGAGTCCGGCGAAGGCGGTGCGGGCGGTGGCCAGGACGTCGGCGTAGGGGCCGGGGCCCCCGGGGTCAGGGTCGGTGCCGAGGGGCTCGGCGGGGGCGTCGTGGAACGTGAGGCGCCCCGCCGACCAAGGTGCGGTGAGCTCGGCCTCCTCGATGCCGGTGCCCTCCCCGAGCGGCACCAGCCAGAGCCGCCGGCCGGCGTCCGCGACCAGGACATGCGTGGCGTCGCGCAGCCACGGGACGACGGGGGCGGTGCCGGTCAGCCCGCCGCGCGCGGAGGGTCGTACCCCCTGCTGGGCAGGAAACGCCCCGGCGACGACCACCGATCCGTCCCCGATCCCCGGCAGCAGCCGCTGTCGCTGTTCGGTCGTGCCGTGGGCGGCGATCGCCAGCTGCCCGTACACACAGCTCGCCGCGTACGGCACCTGGGCCGTGGTGCGCCCCTGTTCCTCAAGGAGCAGCACCAGCCCCAGCAGGCCCAGTTCCTCCACGGCGGACACCAGCCCGGCCGCGGTGAGGGCCTTCCACAACTCCGGGTCGCTGCCGGTGCCGGCGGCCCGCAGCCGCTCATGGGTGGCGAGGTCGGCGAAGATCCTGGCGGCCAGGTCACGGGCCTCGGCCTGCGCCTCGGTGGGCGTGAAGTCCATGTCAGGCCTCCCCACCGGGAGCACCGGAAGCACCGAGAGCGGCGGGATCGTCGACGACGTCGAGAACGTCGACGACCCGGAAGACGGGCAGGATCAGCGCCCCCTCCTCGTCCTCGTACCGGCGGAACTCCACCCGCACCGGCAGACCGATCCGCACCTTGTCGTACGGCACGCCCACCACGTTGCTCACCATCCGCACGCCCTCGGTGAGTTCGATCAGGCCGACCGCGTACGGAGGGGCGAAGGCCGGGAAGGGCGGGTGGTGCATCACGACGTACGAATAGACCGTGCCCTCGCCGGCCGACTCGACCGTGTCCCAGTCGAGGCAGCCGCAGGCGTTGCAGCCCGGCAGCCAGGGGTGGCGCAGGGTGCCGCAGTCGGCGCAGCGCTGGATGAGGAGGCGGCCCTCGGCCACGCCCTCCCAGAAGCCGGCGTTGTCCCGGTTGACCACCGGGCGGGGGCGCCGGGCCTTCCCGGCGGGCGGGCGGCCGCTCGGCGCGTACTTGAGGATGCGGAAGCGGTGGGTGCCGGCCAGGTCGTCCCCGACGCGGACGTCCGTGCGGGTCGTGACGAAGTACCCCGTGCCCAGCTTGGTCCGTTTCCGCTCCGACACCGACTCGATCACCGTGTCGAAGACCACCTCGTCACCCGGCCGCAGCGGCTTCACGTACTCCTGCTCGCAGTCGGTGGCGACCACCGAGGTGCAGCCCGCGTCGTCGAGCAGGGTCATCAGCTCGTCGTACGCGCCGGTGCGCCCTGCGTGTCCCGACAGGCCGCCCATCGTCCAGGCCTGGAGCATGGTGGGCGGGGCGATCGCGTCCGGTCCCTCGTACACCGGGTTCGTGTCGCCCATCGCCTCGCACCAGTGCCGGATCATGGGGAGGTTGACCGGGTCCCGGCCCACGCCCGAGACCGCGGCCGGCTGTCCCTCGTACACCTTGAGCCGCACCCCCAGATCGTCCGTGGGAGGGCGCGCCCCCTGCTGTTCAGTCCCCCCGGCCACGGCCACCCCTCCTCATCCCGAGCCGCATCGTCGCGACGATCTCCCGCTGCACCTCGCTCACCCCGCCCCCGAACGTGTTGATCTGCGCCGCCCTGTTGAGCCGCTCCAGCTCGCCGTCCTCGAACGCCCCCGGCGATCCGGACCGGACCAATGCCGCCTCGCCGACTATCTCCTGACACATGCGATACGTCGCGACTGCCGATTCCGTTCCCGCGAACTTCACGCCACTCGCCTCCGCGGGGGCCACCCGACCGGCTCCCGTATCACCCGCCAAACGCCAGCTGAGCAGGCGGTTTGCCGCCAGCCGGGCATGCGCTTCGGCCAGCCGAAAACGCACCCAGGACTCGTCAACACGGCGGCGGCCCGTCACCGGATCGGGGGTGCGGGCGGCGGTGAGCGCGGACTGGTAGAAGTCCTCGGCCTGCATGGCGGTCGCGGCGAGGGCGACCCGCTCGTGGTTGAGCTGGTTGGTGATGAGCGACCAGCCGTCGTGTTCGGCGCCGACCAGGTTCCCGGCGGGGACCCGGACACCGTCGTAGTAGGTCGCCGTCGTGATCTGGCCGCCCACCGTCTCGATCGGGGTCCAGGAGAACCCGGGTGCGTCGGTGGGGACCAGGAGGATCGAGATGCCCCGGTGCTCGGGCGCCTCGGGGTCGGTACGGCAGGCCAGCCAGATCCAGTCGGCGTGCTGGGCGCCCGAGGTGAAGATCTTCTGCCCGTCGATCCGCCAGCCGTCGCCGTCCCGCACCGCCCGGGTCCGCAGTGCGGCGAGGTCGGTGCCGGCGGAGGGTTCGCTGTAGCCGATCGCGAAGACCAGGTCGCCGCTGAGGATGCCGGGCAGGAAGCGGGCCTTCTGTTCGTCGCTGCCGTACTTCATGAGCGTGGGCCCGACCGTGTTGAGCGTGACCATCGAGACGGGGGCGCCGGCCCGGTACGCCTCGTCGAAGAACACGAACTGCTCGTCGGCCCCCCGCCCTTGGCCGCCGTACTCGACGGGCCAGCCGAGGCCGAGCAGACCGTCCGCGCCGATGCGGCGCAGCAGGGCACGGCGTTCCTCGGGCGTCTCGGGGGCGGAGGACGGGATCAAGGACCGGAAGTAGGCACGGAGTTCGGCGCGCAGCCGCTGCTGGCGTTCGGTGGGGGCCAGATGCATGGTTTCTGACTGTCCGTCAGATACGGCTCACTGTCAAGGTCGAACAGGCGGCGCGGAGAGCCGGAAGAAGGAAGGCCGGAGGAAGGAGAGCTGCCGAGAAGCGGTGGACCGCAAGACGGTGAACCAGAGAACCGGAGAACCGGAACCGGAGAACTGCCGGGAAGCAGCGCGCAGGAAAAACGCCTGCGCGGCGGTACCGGAGTACCGCCGCGCAGGCGCGCTTCATCCCCACAGAGCACACCCCACCAGGTCTCAGGCGGGGCTTACCACAGCTCGGTGAAGTGGACGGCGACGTTGCGGTTGCCCTGCTGGATGGCCGTCCACGCGGAGCCCTTGACCTGCGCGGTGTTGCTCTGGTTCGAGGCGCCGTTGCCCACCGCGTTCTGCTGCGTGGTGGAGGAGTTGCCGTTGTTGTCGTGGCCGACACCGCTGCCGATGATGCCTGCCACACCGGCGTTGGCGCTCGATCCGTTGTCCGCGATCGCACCGTTGCCCGCGGCGGCGACACCGACGAAGAGAGCGGCGGCGAGCGGGAGGGCGGAGACGGCGGCGAGGACGCGGGCGGTACGGATGCTTGCCATGTTGTTTCCTCTCAGAGCCCGGCTAAGCCGGAAGTACGTCAAGTAAGGCTGTTTCCAAGGCAGTTGGCCGACCGCCTCGGTGGTTGTCATCGACGTCGCGAGATCAGAATTGCCCACCGAATCCCCGGCGAACCAGACCGGAAGGCCTCATTCGCCCTCAAGCGTGATGACAAGTCGATAAACCCCTTTCGGCATCTTTGGTCGACTCCAGCCCCAGTCATGACCACTCCGGACATCCCCTCTTCAAGCACCCCAAGGGGAGAACCGATCCAGCACCTTTTCCGGCCAAGCCGCCACCCCCGGCGTGTCACACCGGCCCCCTCTTCCCTTTTTCGAACGTACGTACGAACATGGATCCATGGCCACCACCGACCGGCAGGCCACGACGCTGGCCCTCGCACACGCCCTGTCAGCCGCCGAGCGCGGCCTGGCCGTCATCCCCCTGTCCCGAACCAAGCTCCCGGCCCTGCGCTCCCCGCACCGATCCCCCAACCCCGACGAGCCGGAACCGGCGCTACCGCCCTGCCACGGTGAGTGCGGCCGCCCCGGCCACGGGGTGTACGACGCCACCACCGACCCGGCCCGCATCCGCGAGCTGTTCGCCGCGGCGCCCTGGGCGACCGGCTACGGCATCGCCTGCGGACTGCCCCCCTACCGCCTCATCGGCGTCGACCTCGACGTGAAGTCCGGTACGGACTCCACCGCCGCACTGCGCGAACTGGCGCTGCGGCACCTGTTCACCATCCCGCCCACGGTCGTCGTGCTCACGCCGAGCGGCGGCCGCCACCTCTGGCTGACCGGACCGCCGGACGCCGTGATCCCCAACTCCGCCGGCCGGCTCGCCCCCGGCATCGACATCCGGGGCGCGGGCGGCTACCTGGTCGGGCCCGGCTCCCGCACCGACCACGGCGTCTACGCCACCGCCCCCGGCACCGAACACCTGGTCCCGGCCCCCTGCCCGCCGTCCCTCCTCCGTCTCCTGCTCCCACCCCCGCGAGCGCCCCACCCCTCGACCCATCCCTCGGTCGGCAACCGCGGCCAGGGCCTGGTCCAGTTCGTCCTCGCCGCCCACGAGGGCCAGCGCAACACCCGCCTGTTCTGGGCAGCCTGCCGCGCCTACGAGAACGGCATCGGCCGTGCCCTGCGGGCCCCGCTGATCGACGCGGCGGTCCACACAGGCCTGACGGAACGTGAGGCCCGCGCGACGATCGCGTCAGCGGCCCGCATGACCGGCCGCCGCCCCTGAAAACCGAACACGGACAGAGCCCGCCCCTCTAAGAGGACAGCGAAAGCCGCGCGACGCCGCCGTTGTCCGGACAGCAGGTGCGGTCCCGGAGCCGTGTCCCGATCACGTCCTAACCGGCTTCCGGGGCGGTGTACGAGAAGTCGTAGACCGCCCAGTCCGTGACCCGGACGTATCCGAGGCGTTGGTAGAGGGCGTTGCTGGTGGGGTTGGCCGCGTTCGTGTAGAGCACGACCTCTCGGGCGCCCGCGGCGCGCGCTGCCCGGCTCACCTCGGCGGTCACGGCGCCCGCGTAGCCGCGACCGCGCAGGTGGGCCGGGGTGTAGACGGGGTCCACCCGGACCATGCCGGCGACCATCGGGTTCACGCCCGCCATGGAGACGGGTGTGCCGTCCGGGGTCTCCCACAGGGTGTAGCGCTTCTCGGCGAAGCGGGTGCCGGCCCAGGAGTCGGCGTCGACGGTGACGTCCTCCCCGACGTCCACGGCGAACTCGCGGCACCAGCGCATGAGGTGCTCATGGTCCCGCTCGCCCATGAGCCGGCCCTGCCCCGAGGGGAACGGCTCCGGCGGGGTGAGCGTGCCGAGCCGGTACAGGTGCATCCGAACCCGGAGTGTCGGCGTCGCACCGGTGTGCCGCTGCCAGGCCTCGGCGAACGCGGTGGCGGTGTCGTGGTCCGCGCTGACGGAGGGCAGGGAGTGCCCGAGGGCGACCAGGTGGGCGGCGAGGGTGTCGGCCTGCTCGGGCGTGAGAGAGGAGACCGTCAGGCCGCCGGGCGGAAAGCGGTAGAACAGGGCACCGACCTCACCCGCCCGCTCCAGCCGGCCGAGCACGGGGACCCGGCCGCCGAACCCGGCCGTCCCGAGGGCGCGCAGTTTCTCCATCACCGACAACGGCGAGGTGTGCAGGACGGGACGCGAACGCAAGAAGTCCCCGGCCCGGGCAAGGAACTCGTCGACGTCTTCGGTCAAGTACCAGTCAGCTGAGCGCATGCCCGAAGCCTTCCCAAGCCGAAGACCCCCGTCCAGCCCCCCCATGCGTAAGGGGTTCGGGGCATGCCAGACCTCCGCAGGAGCCCCGAGCAGCATCAGAAGTGGGATCTCAGATTCCGTGGCCAACTCTCACGACCGGCGGCCACCCGGTGGGCAATCGGCCACGAACCTGAGACGGGGCTGGTCAGCCTGCTCACTCTTTCGAACGCGTCAGACCCAGACGTCACCCTCAGTGTCCGCTGCCGCGACGGTGCGGTTCTGGGAGATCGAACATGGTCGGCGGTTCCATCGGCTTGATCGCCGATACCCACCTCAGGGCACTGAGCCGGACCGAAGTCATGGACAGGGGCGACGTATTGATGTCCGGCCTCACACGGGGATCGGACAGCGTGTGTTACGGGTACAGCAGGAGCTTGCCGCTGGTCGTCCGGGACTCGATGTCGCGGTGGGCCTGGGCGGCGTCCTTGAGCGGGTAGCGACCCCCGATGTCGGGGACCAGGACGCCCTGCCGCACCAGGTCGAAGACGTCTGAAACCGCAGGCCGCGGCAGCGCCGTAGGACACGACCGAGGAGATCCCACATCAGCCACAGCCGCTGGTCTCCGGGCCCCAGTGCTCCGGCCCCACTCCACGCCACTCGATCCACGGTGACTCCGCCACCTCCGTCGAGTCGATCTCCAGCCCAGCTCGGCGGAGGAACTCGGCGACGTCGGCCACATTGTGGGCCAGGCCGAGGATCTCGCCATCGACGCGTACGCGCCGGCCACCCGACGGCGACGGCGGGTGGACGATCACGCGAATCGGGCCGGACATGCCTTCAGGATCATCCGGGACATGCGGCCCCGCATTCCAGCCCGTCATCGGCGAAGCCGCCCACTCACGTCTACGTCTGACCGTCCGAGGTCCCGGAGTTCCCACCACGCCGCAGGACTTGGGCGCCGTTGCTGCCAGTGGGGATGGAAGAACAGCTGAACCGACAGCCGGTACAGACGCCGACGCAGCTCGGTACGGCCCGGCCGCTCGGCGAGCTGCCGGTAGGTGGCCCGCCACTCCTGCTGCGCCTGGGCTAGGTCGTCGGGAAACGGTCGCATGACCAAATTCAAGCATGTGTTCGATTTTTTAGGCCAGCGCGGACACCGGTTCGGCGACATGCCGGTAATCCAGCACTTCAGTTGCCCTTGAGTACCTCAGTTGGCCGCCCTGGTGCTCAGGGCCGTTGATCAACACCTGACGGCGCTCAGCCTCGTCGGATCGCCACAACCAGCGGAGGGCATCGGGGAGCAGGACGCCGCCGTGGTTGGAGCTGTTACCGCCGGTGCACTGGAACGAGCCCGAGGGGAACTTGCCGGCCCCCTTGTCGTCCTCCCAGAGGGAGGCCCGCACGCCGGGACAGGCGTCGTGAACCGCATGGCCGTCATCGGGATCACCGTCAGCCACGCCGTGGAGCAGCCCGAGCCCCGGCAGGCCAGCGAGATCCCCATCAACCGGTGGGCGACAGCCCCCTCAGGCCATCCCCAAGCCCCCAGGCCATGCCCCAGCCGTGCCCGACAGGGCGGGAAACCGGGGGGACGGCGGTGTCCGGCGGGCAGCGGGCACGGCAACGGCCCCCGACCGTCTTACCTGGTCAGGGGCCGCCAATGTCACGCGGTGGGTGTGGGATTTGAACCCACGGTGACATCACTGCCACGACGGTTTTCAAGACCGCCGGGCTGTCACCATCGAAACACCTTCTGACCTGCCCAACAGCACCATTCTTGAGCTCCTGCCCTGGCACTGGCCCACAGATGGCCCACAGAACATCGGATCAACGGTACAAACACTGGTGCGCCATGAGTTGCGTCTGGGCGGGGCACGATCTCGTTAGAATCGCCCCCAGTGTTCGATGTGGTGATGCTCGGGGGGCTACATGTTGTTTGCCGACAGTCCAGTCGCGTGGGTAGTCGGGGCTGTCGCGTCTGCTGTTTTGCTGCCAGTGATCGGAATCTTGTTCAAGCTCCAGGATCGCGCCTTCGAACGCCAACGCTCGGCTAGCGCCGTGCGCCTGCAGAGGCTGCTGACCGGTGAAGTCACCTTCAGCCGTCTCGACGGTGAACCCGGCAACATCGTGCCCGATACGGGTGTGTCAGACACCGGGGATGCCCGGTTGGCTGCCACTGACCGTAATGATCAGTTCGCGGCCGTTTTGATCGAGTACTACTCGTACGCGCTGACGCAGACCCGACGTAGTTTCTACTCCAGCCAGGTGATCTCTGCCGTCGGCGTAATGGTGATTCTATTCGGCGTCGTTCTGGCGATAGTGCGGGCGGAGACCACCGGAGAGATGTTTGCCTCGATCGTGACGAGCTGTGCCGGTATTGTCTCCACTGTCATCGGCCAGTTGGTGCATCGGCGAGCCGATATAGCTCTGAAGCATATGGCCGATCAGACCGATTCTCTTCGCGCCGACATGCGCGCCGAGCGGTCCGGCGATCAAGCGATCGCACTGCTTGCGGATGTGGCGGACCCTGAGGTAAGGACACGACTGCAGGCCGGTCTAATCATGAAATTGTCGGGGGCGACGCTGCCGGAGATCGGCACGCCCTCACCCGAGGGCGCCCGACCAGCACCGGAAGAGGTCACGGAGCGCTGAAAGCCTGCCGCCCCAACCTCCCCTATCATCAGCCCTTGCCGGGCCTCATCTGCTCCGGCGTCGCCACGCAGCGGAAGCCTGTGTCGTCGTCATGCATCGTGTCGTCGGCGTCGTTGGGAATGGCCGGCACTCCCCGGAACAGAGGACTCGTGAAGGCGCTCCCCCGAAGTTCGTACCGCCCGGGCTCGGTCAGCGTGGCAAGCCATTCCCACACGTTGCCCACCATGTCGTAGACCCCGTACGGCGAGACACCGCTGTGATACCGCGATACGGAGGTCGTACGCTCCACTCCGGTCTCTCTGACGTTGCACTTCGCGGCAGTCTTCTGGTCGCCCCATGGGAACGTGCGGCCGGAGGTTCCGCGCGCCGCCTTCTCCCACTGCTCTGCTGTGGGCAGTGACTTCCCCGCCCACGTCGCGTAGGCATTCGCGTCTCGCCACGTCACGTGGACAACGGGGTGGTCGTACAGCTCGCGCGGACAACGACCGTTCTCCCAGTGCTCGGGCACCGGGTGTCGAGTGGCCGCACAGAACCGCGCGTAGTCGGCGTTCGTGGTCGGGAAGGTGTCGATGTGGAATTCATCCACCCACACCGGTTCGTCGTCCTCTCCAGATAAGAAGATGCCTTCGGGCACGCGCGCCATGAGCTTTCCGTCTCCGGGATGCTTCACGTACTCGCCACTGCTCGTCTGGTCTTCATCGGGCTCGATGACCGCTTGGGTCGGTATATCATCCGCCGCGAGGATGCCGACGAAGCGGCCCTGGGCATCCTGGTCGGCCTTGGCGAGCAGGGTGTCCAAAGCCGCCTGGTTCACCATGCGCAGGGTGGCTCGCTCGCCGTCCGCTTCCCACCGCGACACGATGCGGTCGGACACCCCGAGTTTCTCGGCAAACTCCATGAGGCTCATCCGTACGGCTTCACGCAGCGCCTTGACTTCGCGGCCGGTCCATTTCGTAACGAGTGGCATGGGCTACCTCTGTCGTGAATCGCCGCCCCAAGGGGCAGTGGATCGCGCTTACAGTCGGTCGCCGGGAATTCCGGTGTAGCCGACGCGCAGCGCTTCGAGCACCGGGTGATCCTGTGGGAACTGCACGTCGTCAATCGCGCTGACGGAGCGCACGCCGATCGTGGTGTTCGTGGCAAAAGCGGCGGCCATGTTGGGAAGGTCGGCAAGCTGCACCGGTGCTGTGACCTGCTTGGGAGCGTCCAAGCTCTGGAGTAGGAGCATCGTCGTACCGGGGAGGACGGGGGCGTCGGGCCAAATGACAGTCCCGTCCTGGTCGACGAAGCCCAGGTTCCACGTGCCGCCCTCAGAGACGCGGCCGTCCGGTTCGATGAACACCGCATCGTCGAAACCGGCGAGCTGTGCCTCGCGCCGAATCCGGAGCTGCGAGTGAAGACCGATGTGCTTCACCGCCGCACTGTCCCGGGTGAAGGTGAAGGACTTGGCGGTGAGCGGGGGCGGGGGCATGGCGCCCGCCGGCCGCAGGTTCACGAGAATGTGCGGGTCTTTGGCGTCGCTGGGACGCCCCATGTCGATGCCAGGGTCGAAGACTGTGACTCGGAGACCGGCAATCCCGGTGACGCCTTCCGCTGCCTTACGGATGTAGCTCAGCGTCCGTTCGCGGTCCAACTCCACCCCGAAGACGATGCGGCAGTCCCGTACCAAGCGATCGAGGTGAAGCGACAGACCACGAATCGTGCCGTCCTCCATGCGCATGGAGGTGAAGTGGCCGTAGTTCGTGAGGGCAAGGCTCTGGAGTTCGTCCAGGGTGACGGATTTCCCGTTCAGTTCTGCCATGGGACCAGTCTTACAGCCCCTGACGGTCCACCAACACCCGGCTAAGCAGCCAAAGTTCGGATTAGTTCGGTGCGGGGGCGGCGAGAGTACGTACTCACGGAGCGCTCGCCGGGACACGCTATGAGCATGATGGCGGACACACCCCGAGAGACGCTAAGCGCCAGGCTCCTCCTTGACAGGACCCACGACCGCTTCAAGCTGTTTGACGCGCTCAGCAAGACCGGCCAGTTCGGTCGAGACGCGCGCGACCTCGGCTTGCAGCTCGGTCAGGCGCTGTGCGGCCTCACGGGGCGCCTGCTCGCCGGGGGCGGGCTCGCGGACGTAGGTGCCGCTCCCCGTGCGGCCTTCGACCAACCCTTCTTCCTGGAGTTGCGCGTAGGCGTTCTGCACGGTCATCAGGGAGACGCCAAGTTTCTTGGCGTAGATGCGGCCACCAGGAAGACGGTCACCAGGGCCGAACGTCCCGTCGGCGATCTCGTCTCTGAGCCTGGCGGCGATTTCGCGGGCGTTGGGCTTCCGCTTCGGCTGTGAGTCCACTCGGGAAGCGTACTTGACCTAGGTCGCTTGAACCCAGATCGCGTAAGCCCTTGACGACCCACAAGCGACCTAGGTAGCTTTCTCATCGATGGCGAGCGACCTAGGTCGCTTAGCCTCGAAGCTCCTTGACCTGCACTAAAGCGCTTGGCGAGTCCCGTGAGGACGGGAGCCCCGACCCGGGCTACCGCGCTCGCCGAGGAGCGACTGTGGCGCCCCTGGCGTCTTGAGAACTCAACAGCGTGCGGACCCAGCCACCTGAACACGGGTGGTCGATGGGTCCTGAGGAAATCCCGCCTCGCCTCTACAAGGGGGCGGGCGCGTACGGGTTCTGTCCCGTGCGCGGTACAGCGCAATCAACCCTTTCGCAGCTCAAAGGCTGCGGCCGGTTGCCTCTCCTCGCCCGTCCGGCCCGCACCTGATGCGTCGGCTGTACGGGCGGGGCGGGGGGAGCCGGATGACCCGGCACCAAGCGGTCCCCCGGGGTGCCACCCGAGGGACCGGTACAGGCACCTGAGTGGAGGCACCTGTGATCACCAGTCTGACAGACGCGGAGCGGGACGAACTGTCCCGTAAGAACGCCGCCGCGAACAAGCAGAGCCAGGACAACGCCCGCGCCCGGGGCGACCGTTGATAGCCGACTCCGAGCACGAGAAGACGAAGCCGCCGCTTCCCATTCGTCCCCCTCGCCCGCACCCCTACCCGGCCGCATGCACCACGTACGCGGGGGCGTGCTGATGGCGACCGATCCGGCGGCCTGGCACATGGAGGCCCGCGCAGACGCGTGGGCCGCTGACCTCGGCCGACAGGACCCTGCTCCGGTCGCGGCGGAGTTGGCCTGGCAGCAGCAGGAGATCCGCACCGCCTACGAGGACGCGGCTCACCTGACCGAGCAGCCCCGGTAACACCCACCACCTCCTCTACAGCCCCGGCAACTACGCCGTGAAGGGCGCCGGATCGGATCCGGCCCGGGGCACTGTGGCCCGCCGCGCTCGCGGTGGTGACCGCCTGCGCCGGGCCGCCTGTTCTGCGGTCCCTGGCCTCTTCCTTCCCTTCGAGCTGGGAGCTCCCATGCGTTCTTTCGTGTCTGGCCACCGGGCCGACAGTCCACAGGATTTCCTCGAACTCGCCCTCGGTACGCCCGTCGAACTCTGGCTCGGAGTGGAGGGTGAGAGCGAGGTGGAGCGTGCGGCGCGTCTGGACGCGGCCCGCGACATCCTGACCGACCCCGAGTTCGCGAGCGGGCCGGACGACCTGATCCGGCTGGCCGCGCAGGTCGTCGACGACCACCCGGAGCTTTTCAACGTGGTCCCGCTGCCCCGCCCCGCCCGCCGCCGTCCGGTACGCCGGGGGGCCGCGGCATGAGTCAGAACCTGACGCTGGATGGCCTGGCCGTGCCGCTGCGGGTGCTGCGCCTGCTCGCCGCAGACTTCGGGCACCTGCCCGCGCCGGACGTCGACGTGTCGACCGTGTTCCCGGACCGGTTGCGGCTGAGGTTCCACGAGGACCTGGCCGACTTCGAGACCTGGCGGGACGCGCTGGGCATCGCCCCGGACGACGTCGCCTACCGCGAGCAGGGCGGGGGCCGCACTCGGGTGCTGGAAGCGTCCATCGACTACGAGGGCGCCGTGCTGGAGCTGACCGGCTACGGCGACTTACCCTCCCCCGCCCCGGTCGGGACCGCGGCCTGATGGCCGCGTGGGGCAAGTGCTTCGACCCCAACGGCGCCCGGCACGGCATCCCCACCTACCCCTGGCGCTACGCCCCGGACGGACTGGCGACCAGACGGCAGTTACGGGCCCGCGGGCTGCGCCCGGGTGGTCAGCCGGTGGCCGGGCAGATCCTGCGCCCGCGCTACCGGCGCGGGCCGCTGGTCGCCTACCTGTACCGGCTCGACAAGGCCCTGCCGGTCCGGCCGATGACGCCGGCCAGGCGCCGCGCGCTGGAGTGCGCGATGCGCGCCCGCCGGACCTGCCCGAAGTGCCGCACCGACGCCGGATACGTCATCCCCGCCTCCCTGGGGGTCTGCGTCCCCTGCGCCTACCCCGACGACCAGTAGAAACGGAGTGAAGAACATGAAAGCCAAGCACGTACTACGGCGCGCGGCTCACTGGAGCCTGCCGGTCGCACTGACCGGCATGTCCCTCGGATGGACCGTCTACGCCGTGGGAGAGATCCTCTCCCGCCAGGCCCCTGCGGCGCTCGCCATGACGGTGGCCGGCATCTACGACGCGGTATGGCTGTACGCCCTGGCCATGGAGACCGCGCACCGCCGCCAGGGCTCCAAGGGAACCCTGCCCGCGGTTCTCGGCTGGGTGTTCCTGGTGACCTCGGTCGGCGTGCTGTTCACGCACGGCCTGATGTACGCCACCCCGGCCGTCGCCGTCATCGGCGCGGTCGTCCCGGCCGCCGCCAAGGCCACGCTCATCATGGCCGTGGAACGGGAGGCCACCCGGATCTCTGCCGGAGCGCAGCAGCAGATCGACGCGGTCCGCAGCGCCACCCGGGACCAGGTCGCCATCGGCCGCGCAGTCACCCGCGCCAAGGCAGACCGGCACACCACCGCGGCCGTGCTGGAGCGCGAGGAGCGCAAGGCCCGCGGCAAGGCACAGAAGGTCCGCCACGAAGCAGCCCAGGAACTCGCCAAGCTCACCTCCGAACACCCCGTCGACGACGACGTGCCCGAGGTCCCGGCGCTGTTCTCGGACGACGACCTGGCGCAGGTGCTGGGCCGGTGGACACAGGAGGGTGTGTCCCCCGTGTCCCCGCAGGTCGCCCCCGTGTCCCCGACGCCGCAACTCCCCGCCCCGCACGGTGCGGGACACACCCCTCTCGACTGGGCGGCGCTGGCCGGGGTGGCGGCCGTGGCGGGGGTCGAGACTCCGGAGCCGGGCGGGCCGCTGACCGAGGAACAGCTCACGGTCGTCCTGCGGTGGCTGCGCCACTCGGAGAACCCCCCGCTGTCCTACCGCAAGGCCCTGGCCGCCTACCGCGCAGCAGGTTTCTCCGCGAAGGAGGAGCGGGTGCGCAAGGCGTACGCCGCGCTGATCGACGCGGAGGACGCACAGCCGTAACCGAGCGTCCGGCACACACCAATGACGGCCAGCCCAGGACTAGTGGGCTGGCCGCCGTTGCGACTGCCGGAAGCAGTCGAGCACCAGTGAAGCAGACCCGGTGAGCCCCGCGAGCGGCACCTTCGCAGACCCGGCGCAGACCCGGTGAGCCGGTCCGGCTACCACCCGATTCGAGCAAGGAGCGGCACGTGAAGTGCGAATTCTGCAACGAGGACGGGCCGGACGTGAGCGTCCGGCAGGACCCGTTCGCCGCGGAAGTCAACGACGAGGACTAGCGCGTACCGATGTGTGACCCGTGCGAGCAGGACCGCGCGGACGACGTCTGACCAGCACCTACTTACACGCACAGGCCCGGACGCCAAGCCGTCCAAAGCACGCGTCCGGGCCTGTGCCCTACTCCCCAAAAGGAGTGCTCACAGCATGACGGAACTCAGCACTGAGCCGGTAGCCGTCGAGGCTGCCCCGACCGTACCGCCCCCGCCGCCCGAAAGCCCGCCGGCCGCGGCGAAGGATGGGAAGGAGGTGGAGCACACGCCCGGTGGGTGGCCAGTCGTCCCGCTCGCCCTGTCTGGGGCGAACAGCACGGCGGGTGCGATCGCCGCCGCTTCCCTGGTCGGCGGGCCGATCGCTGCGGTGGTCGCCGCGACCGGGATGGTGGTACTCGGCACGTTCGCCGCCACCCGCTCCCGCACTCCCAACGCTCGCCGGGAGGCTCGCCGTGCCGCGGCGCGCGCTGCCGGCCGTTCCGCTGCCCGCAGCGCCGGTCTGCGGAGCAGTAAAGCGGGCACTCGCGGGAGCTCCGGGAGCCGTTCGGGCGGTTCGCGTGCCGGTCGCTCCGGTGACCGGTCGGGCCGGGTGCCCGGCCAGCACCGCCGTAACACCGCTACTTCCGCCCGCCATGGCAGCACCGGTCACAGCTCGCCCACGCAGGCGGGCCGCGGTGTGGGCAGGGCCGGGCAGGTCAAGGCGCTGCGTGCCGCGCAGCGCGCTGCGGCAGGCTCGCGTGCCGGGCAGCGAGCTCAGACCACCAACGCGCGGCGCGCGGTCGCCGATGCCCGCCGCAACGCCAAAGCCCAGGCCGGCCACAGCAAGTTGGGCAAGCGCGCCGGTCTGACCGGCCGCCTGCTGGGTGGCGCCGCCCGCAAGGCCCGCGCCGCTCGGGATGGGGCGATCGCCAAGCAGCGCGCCAAGCGCGACACGAAGAACGGGCGCGCCGTTGCCGCGCAGCGTGCGCAGGTCCGTAAGGCTCCGGCCCGTAAGGCGGCACGCAAGGCGTTGCGGAAGTCCGCGGCCCGTTTCCACGGCCGGCGTCTGCTCGCCGCCCTGCTCGCGCTGCCGGTCGGGCTGCTGGGCTGCGTGTCCACGTGGATCGGCCGCAAGCTCAACATCCCTGCCCTCATGCACCCGGGCCGCCGCCTGTACCGGCGCATGGTGCAAACAGCTGGCGAACAGCGCGCTGAGCGCGACGAGACCACCCGCAAGACCCTGTACGAGCAGGAGGCCGCCGCCGACGCGGAGGCCGAACAAGACGGCACGGACGGCTTGGGCCAGCAGGTCGAGCGCCCGGCCGTCGACGTTCCCACCTGCACGATCCCCGAGGTGAGTGAAGGAGAGCACGTGTCCGGATTCCGGTTCGAAGAGGCCGCTGAGGAGATGGAGCAGGCGGCCAACTCCTACGAGCCCGAGAACGCCATGGAGATCCTCGCCATGGTCGAGGGACTGCCCGCCGCCCTGACGTCGGTGGCGAACGTGATGAAGATCCTCGCGGAGCGCTCCGACAACGAGTTCCCGCTGGAGAAGGAGGTCGCGGACGGCTTCAACGACATCTTCGGCGCCCTGATGAGCGCCGTCGCGGTCGCCGAAGACATGGGCCCGCTGTTCCGGCAGGCGCATGAGCAGGACATCGCCCGTCACGAGGACCCCCGCAACGGCCACGACGCCGAGAAGGGCTGGAACGTCTGAGATGAGCACCACCGCCACCGCCAAGAAACAGCAGAGCAGTGGCCCGGTGCTGGACTGGACCGCCGGTCACGGACCCGTGACCGGCGCCCTGTCCGCGACCACCGGAGCCTTCGCCATCGCCACCACCGGCGCCGCCACCGCCATGCCGCCCGGATGGGCCCTGGCCGTGGGCGCCGCGGGCGCCCTGGGACACACCGTGGCTGGGCTGCGCGTGCGCAACGCCGGCCGCACCCTGGCCACCCGAGCGGCCTCCTGGCTCATCGGCGCCGGTTGGACCACATGGGCCATGACCCACGGGCCGCTGACGTGGGCCGCGCTCGGCTCGCTGGCCACCATTGGCGTCGGCATCGGCGCCGCCACCCGCTCCACCAACCTCTACGAAGAGGCGAGGGAAGAGGAGGCCATTGCCGCGGAACAGCGTCAGATCGCCGCGGAGTTGTCCGCGGAGCGCCGGGCGATTGCCGCGGAGTGGGTGGAGCGCATCCAGCGGATCTGCAACATCACCGTGCGCGTGCTCGCCGTGGAGATGTGGCCGACCGGGACCGGCTATTCGCTGGATCTGGAGCCGCAGGGCGGGATCACCTACGACCGCATCGCGCAGTACTCCGTGGCGCTGTCCGCGGATGCCAAGCTGCCGCACGGCTGCACCGCCGCGGCCACTCCCGGTATCCACCAGGGCCGCACCATCCTGGACGTGACCACGGTCAACGTCCTCAAGGAGGACTGCCCCTACCCCGACGACTACGGGCGCCTGTCGATCCTGACCGGCCTGCCGTGGGGGGTGCGTACCAACGGGGAGGTCGTCTGCGCCTACCTGCGCGAGCAGTGCGCGCTGGTGGTCGGGCCGACCGGTTCGGGCAAGACGAACATGGTCCACGACATCCTGGCCAGCTTCGCCCGCGCCGATGACGTCCTCACGTGGGTGATCGACCTCAACGCCGGATCTGCCGGTCTGCCGTGGGTGCTGCCTGCGCTCAACGGGGAGATCGAGACCGCGGACGGCAAGCCGGTCCGCCCCGGCGTCGACTGGCTGGCTGCCTCCCACGAGGAAGCCATGCTGATGCTCGATGCGGCGCTCGCCATCGGGCTGCACCGCAAGAGGGCGTATCAGGACCTGCTCGCCAAGGCGAACACCGACCTGCTGCCCATCAGCGCGAAGATTCCCCAGATCATGCTGGTCATCGATGAGGGCGCGGAGATCCTGGTCAGCACCGACCGGCAGATGAAGCAGCTCGCGAAGAAGATCCTGGAAGTCATCCGGATGCTGCGCGCCATGGGCGTGCGCACCGTGCTCACCGCGCTCGGGGCGACCGGCAGCGTGCTGGGCAACCTGATGATCCGCCGCGAGGGCAAGGTGCGTGTCGCCCTGACCGGTGGCGAGACCGAGGGCATGGACCTGAGCAAGATGTTCCCCGGCCGCCGCGGCCTGCGCGTCGAGCAGGCTCCCTACAAGGGCGCCGGGTTCATGGGCACCCCGGAGTCCCCGGCCGCGCTGTTCAAGGCGTGGCGCATCCTGCCGAACCAGATCCGCGAGATCATCGCCGCCACCTCCGACCGGCACCCGCGCCTGGACGACGTCTCCGCCAAGGCCGCAGGCGCCGCCTATGCCCGGCGCTGGGATGCCGAGCGCACCGCGTGGATGCGGGATCTCCCGGACGTGGACGACGGCTCCACCCCCGATGGGCCCGGACAGGGCCTGAACCTGTCCGCACTGCGCGAGCAGGAGCAGGGCCCGGCATCGCCGGAGGACGAGATGCTGCGTCGCTTCCGTGCGGAGATCGACGCACAGTTCGCCACCGCCCCCGACCCGCACACCCCGCAGCAGGATGACGGGCCGGACCTGCCGGCCGGGCTGAACCTGTCCGCGCTGCGGGGCGAGCAGGGGCCGGGATGGCTGCCCACTGCGCTGGAGGCGATCAAAGCCACCGGGGCGGAGGGCATGAAGCCGTCCGCGGTCGCGGAGATGGTCGGCAAGGACCGCAAGACCGTGCGGGCCGCCCTGCAAGCCGCAGTCGAACGCGGCCAGTTGGCCTACCGCGACAACGGCCCGCACTCGGTCTACGTCCACCCCGATCACGCCTGAGCGCCCGTACACAGCGCTACCGAGTAGTGGGTAGCGGGGAACGCCCCACTACCCGCTAAAGGCCCCTACTGGGGCGCGCAGGGGCTTTGAACAGGCATCCCCCACTGGGGACCCCACTACCCACTACCCAGTACGCCCCACTAGATCAATCACCCAGCGTGACAGTCATCCCGGTTGAAGGGACACCGTTGTGCACCCGACCACCCCCTCCGAGAGCACCCCCGACCCGTTCAACCCGTACGCGCGGATGAGTGACGAGGAGGCCAACGCCGAAGCACGCCGGATCATCGCCGACGCGTACCGGCCCGTCGCACAGATGCCCACCCGCTACCGCGACACCGACCCGGTGCCCGCCTACGGCACCGCCCCGCCCACCCCGCAACCCGACCACCGAATCGTGCCCGCGTGGGCCGCGGGCACCGCCGTGGCCGGTATCGGCGTCGGCGCCACCTGCATCGGCATCGGGTGCGGGATCTGGCTCGCCTGCCAGGGCTTCGCCGCCGTCACCCTGACCAGCGTCCTGTTCGTCACCCTGCCCATCGCCGCCGTGGCCGCGGTCGCCACCGCCATCGGATCCGCCCTCCGAGCCTTCAAGGCCACCCGCACCGAAACCCACCACCACTACGCCGGACCCGTCCGGCAGGAGACCAACCAGATCACCGCCCCCGCGTACGGGCTCATCGCCCGCAACCGCAACGAACTCCACCGCTGACGACGCCAAGGGCGGCCCCTACCTCTCGCCAAAGAACGCGGGGCCGCCCTTGTCCAGCCAGTCACTCATCAAGGAACTGGAGACCTCCAGCATGACCCATCCCGCAAGCCCCGAGCGAGCCTTACCGCCCGCTTCCTCGGCTCCCACACTGGGAGCTCCCGGCGCGATGCGGTTCTACCTGACCACCCACAAACGGCACTGGATCAAGCTCACCGACAAGCCGCTGTTCCTGAAGTCCGAGCACTTCGCGGCCGCCGCCAAGCTCTACCCCGCCCTGGGCCCGTACGCGGTCGACTCCGGCGGCTTCTCGGAGCTCAAGGACAAGGGCACCTGGACCCGCCCGCCCCGGCAGTACGTCGGTGACCTGCGCCGCATCTGGGAATGCGTCGGCCCCTACGACTGGGCGGCCCCACAGGACTGGATGTGCGAGGAAGCCATCATCAAGGGCGGCTGGTTCGGCGGACTGTACTTCGTCGGCACCCACCTCAGCGTGGAAGAACACCAGCGCCGCACCGTCAACAACTTCCTGGAACTGCGCTCGCTCGCCCCCGATCTGCGCATTGCCCCCGTCATCCAAGGCGACAGCGTGCCCGCGTACGAGCGGTGCGTGGAACTGTACGAGCGGGCCGGTGTCGACCTGCGGGCCGAACCGGTCGTCGGGCTGGGGTCGGTGTGCCGGTTGCAGTCCACTCGCCAGGGCGCGGCGATCGTCACCGCGATGGCCGCGCACGGCTTCAACCTGCACGGCTTCGGCTTCAAAATCCTCGGCCTGGAACGCGTCGGTCACCTACTGGCTTCCGCGGACTCGGCTGCCTGGAGCGCGCACGCCCGCCGCCGGCCGCCGCTGCCGGGCCACCCGCACAAGAACTGCGCGAACTGCATCGACTACGCCCTGCGCTGGCGTCACCGCGTGATCGACGCCATCCCCACCCACCGTCAGACGCTGCTGACTGACCGGAGCGCAGCATGAACGCACTGGCCACCGCACTGAACCTCGCCGCGAGCGGCATTCCGCCCCTGCCCCTGCGGGTGGGCAAGGTCCCGTTCGGCAACTGCCGTAGGTGCGTCAACAACGCATGCGGCGGTCGGCCCAACATGAAGATCCCAGGGCCATGCACCTGCCCCGCCCCGTGCCACGCGTGGGCCGCCGCCACCACCGATCCGGACGTCATCACCTCCGGCCCCTGGCGCCGCGCATGGCGGCAAGCCGAGGCGGTCGCCTATCACCCGGGCGGGGCGGGCCTGACGGTCGTGGACCTGGACAACGCCGACGCGATCGCGTGGGCTCGCGAGAACCTGCCGAGTACCCAGGTCGCGCTCACCACTCGGGGCGAGCACTGGCTCTACCGCGGTCGGATGCAGTCTGCCAACGCGGTCCGGCCTGGCGTGGACATCAAATCGACCATGGCCTACGCCCGCTGGCTCGGATCCGGCACCGGCACCATTGCCGCGCTGCCCGACGTCGTGCGCGCGCTCACCGCAGCCAAGCCCGCAGCCCCCGTACCCGTAAGGGTTCCCGCGCCGGTCGGGGGCGGGGAATGCCGCCACCGCACCCCCGCCTACCTCGAACGCGGGATCGCCATGGCGGAGCAGCGCATCACCGAGACGTCCAGCGGCGTGCACACGACCGTGTACCAGACGTTCCTGGCCGTGCTCTCGACGCACGGCCGGTGCGGCTGCCTCACCGAGGACCACATCGCCCGCCTGTTCACCGCCGCTCAGGCCAAGGGCGAGACCGCACGGCACTGCACGGACGCGTGGACCAACGCACGCACCACGTTGGGGCTTTGAGCATGGACGACGACGACAAGAACCCGGCCCGGAAGGTCATCGCGGATTACGCGCAAGAGCGCTTCCGCTACTTCCGCACCGCGGACGGCACCGTCTACGCACAGCGCAAGGGCCACCCCGTGGCCCGCCCGATCCGCTCCCAGGGCACCACCGGAAGCCACCGCCAAGAACTCATGGTCGGCCTGTTCAAGGATGGACTCGGCACGTTCAACGGCACCGCGATGAAGGAGGCACTCGACTTGATCGAAGCACTCGCCCTCACCGAGCAGGTCCAGCCCGTCCACATCCGCGTCGCTCCCGGCTTGGACGGGGCCACCTGGTTGGACCTGGGCCGCAACGACGGCCAGTCGGTCCGCATCCACCCCACCGGCTGGGACATCCGTACCCCCGACCCGAGTGAGGTGTGCTGGCGGCGCACCCAGCTCACCGGCGAACTGCCGCTGCCTGCCAAGGACACCAACGGCAAGGGCATCGACCTGCTGTTCAGGCTCTGCAACTTCGCCAACGCCGAGACCGAGTGCCTGGCCATGGCCTGGCTGATCGGTTGCCTGGAACCCTCCGTGCCTGTCCCCGCCCCCTTCCTCACCGGCCCCCAGGGCGCGGGGAAGTCCACCGGCGGGCGGATGCTGATCCGGCTCATCGAGGGCATGACTGGGGACCTCCGCCGCGCCCCGAAGGACGAGGACAACCTGATCGCAGCCGTGGCCGCAGGATGGGTCACGGCGCTGGACAACCTCTCCCACATGACCCCGGACCTGTCCGACGCCATGTGCTGCATCGTCACCGGAGCCGAGAGCGTCAAACGCGCCCTGTTCACCGACGGAGACGTCTTCCGCGCCCGCTACCGCCGCCCCCTGCTCCTGACCGGGATCGACGTCGGCGTCATCCGCCCCGACCTCGCCGAACGCCTCCTACCGCTCCGCCTAGAACGCCCGAAGGTGCGGCGCACCGAAGCGGAGTTGTGGGCGGAGTACGCCGAAGCCCTGCCCGTCATGCTCGGCTCCCTGCTGGACCTGACCGTCAAGGTCCGCGCCGCCACCGCTGAAACGCCGACGGACCTGCGGATGGCGGACTTCGCCCACCTGTGCGCGCAGCTCGACGCGGCGATGGGCCTCGGGGCGCTGGCGGCCTACCGGGCCGGGCTGGACGACCTCAACGACGACGTCATCGAGGGGGACCTGCTCGCGCAGACCGTGCTCCAGTACGCGGCCGACATGCAACCCGGGGCACAGGAGCGGATGACGTCCGCGGAGTGGCTGCACCTCCTCACCCGGCTCTACAGCGGCGAAGACTGCCGCCCTCTGCCCAAGGGGTGGCCGACCACCGGCAAGGTCCTCTCCGACCGGCTCAAGCGCCTTCAGCCCACCCTCGCTGCCCGCGGCCTGGTCGTGGACTGGGGACGCACCCGCGAGGCCCGTTACATCGAGCTCACCGAACCCGCGCCGGCACCCGGGCCGCAACAGGAGGCCGCGTTCTGAACGCGAGGTCACCGCACAACAGCAAGAAGAGCACCCGGGGCGACGCGGCGCTGGGTGCTCCTCTTGCTGTTCGGTGCGCAGCACCGCCCGAAGGACGTGCCGCGCAGCGGCTCCTTCTTCGCGTTCTAAGCCGCGCACAACAACAGACACCACCCCCCTCTCTTTCCTAAGTAGGGGAACGCTGCGTCACCTGCGTCACACGCAACGGAAAACGGCCCCTGACCAGCCGGAAAGAGCGTGACGCAGAGCCGATCCGTCTGCGTCATCGTGCGTCACCTGCGTCACGCCACCGTGACGCAGGTGACGCGGCAGTGACGCACCCCCGCCGTGCTGTGTCACGGATTCCCCCAGGTCAGAAGCCTGGATGACGCAGGTGACGCTGTGACGCAGAAATCCGAACCTCGGACAGGTGCCAGCCCCCCATGACCAGAGCCTCGAAGGAGTCGACTGTGGCACGCCCTCAGATACTCAAGCTCCCCGAAGTCCTCGAAGAGATCGGCATGAGCCGCGCCGCCTTCTACCGCATGCGCGCCCGCGGCCAAGCCCCCCGCCTCCGCAAGCTCCCCAACGGCCAAGTCCGCGTCAGCCGCGCCGACCTTGATGCCTGGTGGGAGCGCTGCGAGCAGCACGCTGCGTAGATCAAACCGCTTCGCCGGGGCCCGCGCTGAGCGCGGGCCCCTCGTCACGTCTGGAGAGACATGCTCACGTATGACGTCGATATCTGGTCCATCCGCAAGCGCGCCGGCCGTCCCAAGCCGTGGGAACTGCGCTGGAGGGTTGGCGAGCGACCCCACTCCCGCAGTTTCAAGCTGAAGCCGCAGGCAGATGGGCGCCGGGCCGAGTTGATGGCGGCCCTGCGGGATCAGCAGCAGTTCGACGAGGAAACGGGCCTGCCCGCACGTGAGTTGATGGCTCTGACCTCTCCGTCGTGGTACGAGCACGTGACGGAGTACGTACTCATGAAGTGGCCGCGCGCCGCCGCCAAGCACAGGGCGAGCATCGCGGAATCCCTCGCGGTCGTGACACCCTCGCTCGTCATGAACAAGCGGGGGGCGCCCCGCCCCTCAGTGCTGCGTGATGCGCTCTACCAGTGGGCATTTCGCGCAGTTCGAGGACCGGACGGCACTTGGGTCCCGCGCCACGTAGTCGAGGAACCACCGGCGGAGATCCTTACCGCGCTGGAATGGGTCGCCGCCCGCTCCATCAAAGTCAAGGACTTGGAGGACCCCGCCCTCCTCCGTCCCGCCCTTGAAGCCCTCTCCCTCCGTCTGGACGGTGGGAAAGCCGCGGAGAACACCGTCCGACGGAAGCGCATGGTGCTGAGCAACGTCCTTCGCTACACGGTCGAGGAGAAGGGCCTCCTCGCCTCCAACCCTCTCCCGCGAGTGGACTGGACCCCGCCCGAGAGTGACGACGAAATCGACTTCCGGTACGTGCCGGACCCACGGTTGGCGCGAGCCCTGCTCGGGGCAGTCCGCGACTCTGGCCCCCGCGGTCAGCACCTCCACGCGTTCTTCGGATGCCTCTACTACGCCGCCATGCGCCCTGGTGAAATCGTCGCGCTCACCAAATCCGACTGCACCTTGCCGCCTAACTCGCCCGACGCCGTTCAGGAGTGGGGCGAACTCCTGCTCGGGGAGAGCCGCCCGGAAGTCGGCGGCGGCTGGACGGATGAGGGCACGTCGTACGAAAAGCGGGGGCTCAAGCGACGTAAGCAGGGAGCGACACGGACCGTGCCCATTCCGCCCGTTCTCGTGCACCTCCTTCGTCAGCACATCGAGCGCTACGGCACGGCCGACGACGGCCGACTGTTCCGGGCCTCGCGGGGCGGGCGCGTCCCCTCCACCGAGTACTGCGACCTCTGGGAGAGAGCGCGGAAGGCGGTCCTCTCCCCCCGTGAGGTGAAGTCGGACCTTGCCGCAGTGCCGTACTCCCTCCGGCACGCGGGAGTATCCCTCTGGATCAAGTCGGGGGTGGATCCGGCGGAGGTCGCCGCGCGTGCCGGCCACAGCATCGCGGTGCTGTACCGCTTTTACGCGAAGATCCTCAAGGGCGGTCAGAAGCACTCCAACGACCTGATCTCCCGCGCGCTCGACGAGGGAGAGGCGCCGTGATCCTGGCCCACAGATGGCCCATACGCACTGGTCAAAGGTGGGATACCGGCGAGAAGGAGTGAGACAAGAGGCACGCGAAAGGGGTACTCCGGAAGCCGGGGCACCCCTTCTGACCAGCGCCTATGCTGACCTGCGTGCGGTGGGTGTGGGATTTGAACCCACGGTGACTCGCGCCACGACGGTTTTCAAGACCGTTCCCTTAGGCCGCTCGGGCAACCCACCCCGCGCCGACCGAGATCGGCGCGGGGAACAGAGTAACCGGTCCGCACGCGCGTGTGCGGGTCAGTTGTCGCCCACGCGGGAGCCCAGGGTCATTTCGACCGTGTGTTCCGTGCCGCCTCGCTTGTAGGTGACCTGGACCTTGTCGCCGGGCTTGTGGGTCCAGATCTCGCCGATCAGGGTCGGGCCGCTGTCGATCACCGAGTCGTCGAGCTTGGTGATGACATCACCGGACTTGAGGCCGGCCTTGTCGGCGGGGCCGCCCGACTCGACCGCGGCGGCGCCGCCCGAGCCGGAGTCGGTGATCTGCGCGCCGGCGCTGCTGTCCTCCAGGGACACCGACGCGCCGATCTTCGCGTAGACCGGCTTGCCGGTCTTGATCAGCTGCTGGGCCACGTACTTGGCCTGGTTGATCGGGATGGCGAAGCCCAGGCCGATCGAGCCCGACTGCCCGGTGCTGCCCAGGCCGCCACTGGAGGCGGACTGGATCGCGGAGTTGATGCCGATCACCGCACCGGAGGAGTCCAGCAGCGGGCCGCCGGAGTTCCCCGGGTTGATGGAGGCGTCGGTCTGCAGGGCGCTCATGTAGGACGCCTTGCTGGTGGAGCTGCCGTCGCTGGAGGCGACCGGGCGGTTCTTGGCGCTGATGATGCCCGTGGTGACGGTGTTGGACAGGCCGAAGGGAGCACCGATAGCGATCGTCTCGTCGCCGACCGCCACGTTGTCGGAGTTGCCCAGGGCGAGCGGCTTGAGGTCCGACGGCGGGTTCTTGAGCTTGATGACGGCGACGTCGTAGCCCTGCGCGTGGCCGACGACCTCTGCGTTGTACTTCTTGCCGTCCGGGAAGGTCGCGGTCAGCTTGCCGCCGTCGAGGGCGTCCGCGACCACGTGGTTGTTGGTCACGATGTGGCCCTGGGTGTCGAAGACGAACCCGGTGCCGGTGCCGCCCTCGCCGCTGGTCGACTCGGCCTCGATGGTGACCGTGCTGGGCAGCGCCTTGTTGGCGACCGCCGCGATGGTGCCAGCAGCGCGCTTGACCTGGGTGGCGCCGCCGTCGGCGGAGGCGGATACGGTCGTCGAGCCGGTGTCGTCGTTGTTCTTGGCCAGGGTGTAGCCGAGGCCGCCGCCGAGACCGCCCGCGACCAGTGCGGCCACCAGGACGGCGGCGATCAGACCGCCACGCCCGCTGCCCTTCTTCGGCGCGTGCTGCGGCTGCTGGAACGCCTGGTGCTGTGGGTACTGCTGGTGCTGCTGGTCGTACGGCGCGCCCCAGCCGGCCCCGGCCCCGCCAGCCGCCCCGCCAGCCGCACCCGCACCCGCGTCCGCGTAGGAAGGGGTCGCGGGGGGCGGCGGCGGCCAGGAAGCCTCGGGGGCCAGCGGCGGGGGCGCGTAAGGGTCGCCCGCGGGCGCGCCCTGGGGCGCCGCCGGCGGGGTCGGGGCGATCGGGGTGCTCGGCGCTTCCCCGCCGTCGGACGCGGCTGCCTGCGGCGAAGCAGTGGGAGACGTCGGCGGCACGGGAGGTGCGGACGGGGCCGGGGGTACCGGGTTGCCCTCGTTCTCGGTGCTCACAGCTTCTCTCCTCGGTCCACGGCTTTTCTTCTCGGTCGCACTCGGTCACGCTCTTTCACGCTTGCTGTCGGTCCGGCGCGAATCAGCTGTGCATGTGCTTTTGTATGCCGTCAGCTTTTCCCACAGGCCGTCAGAGCACCATAAGCGGTGGCTGTGGGTACACCGACAACCTTTATATAGGGCCTGTCCGACAAAAGTTCCCTTTGCTGGCATCGGGGATACCCCCACGCCCGCCCGCACGGTGGCACCATGTCGCGGTGACCCACGCACCACAGCATCGCATCCAGGTCGTCGCACACCGCGGGGCCTCCGAGGACGCCCCCGAGCACACCCTCGCCGCCTACAAGAAGGCCATCGAGGACGGCGCCGACGCCCTGGAGTGCGACGTACGGCTGACCGCGGACGGCCACCTGGTCTGTGTCCACGACCGACGCGTCAACCGTACGTCCAACGGGCGCGGGGCGGTCTCGGCCCTGGAGCTCGCGGAGCTGGCCGCCCTGGACTTCGGTTCGTGGAAGAAGGGCCCGGCCTGGCGGGGGCGGGACGAGGAGCCCGACTGGGAGTTCCGGCCGGAGGACCGCGCGGACACCTCCGTACTCACGCTGGAGCGGTTGCTGGAGCTGGTCGCGGACGCCGGGCGGCGGGTGGAGCTGGCGATCGAGACCAAGCACCCCACGCGGTGGGCGGGGCAGGTCGAGGAGCGGCTGATGCACCTGCTGAAGCGGTTCGGCCTGGACGCTCCGGCCACGGCGGCCGAGTCACAGGTGCGGGTCATGAGCTTCTCCGCGCGGTCGCTGCACCGGGTGCGGGCGGCCTCGCCGACGCTGCCGACGGTCTATCTGCTCCAGTTCCTCTCGCCCCGGCTGCGCGACGGGCGGCTGCCGGCCGGGGTGCGGATCGCGGGCCCCTCGATCCGGATCGTGCGCAACCACCCCGGGTACATCGAGCGGCTGAAGCGGAACGGCCACCAGGTGCACGTGTGGACGGTGAACGACCCGGAGGACGTGGATCTGTGCCTGGACCTCGGTATCGACGCGATCATCACCAACCGGCCGGGAGCGGTGCTGCAGCGGCTGGGACGGGGAACCGGGAACCGTTCTGCTGAGTGAGGCTCAGATAAAGAGTCGCGTAAGGAAACCCCGCACCCCTTGACCCGACAGCTCACTCACACCATCCTCACCTATCGGCCACACCATCGAAATCCAGCCACACGAAGCCATACCTGGGGGATATGGCGACGAACCCGTCACAGGGTGTGCTCCGGCGCGTTCGGTAGGTATTCGTTCGTTGCGAATGCGTCACCGGACATTCATTGGCCGGTTTCCGGTTCAGGCCAATGGGGCATCCACACCGTGGCGTGGGGCAAAGGAGGTCTCGGGGGTGGCGTTGGTGGTGGCACGGGAGGTGCCCACGTCGTCGAGCATGGCCGTACCCCATGGCCCTGCGGGCGTGGGGAAGGCGAGGCACCGTATGCGCGATCAGTTGCGCACCGGTGGCATATCGGAATCGGTCATCGACGATGCCGTACTTATCCTTTCCGAACTTTTGAGCAATGCGTGCAAACACGGGCGTCCCTTGGGGGACGACGCGCTGGCCGGCGACGGCGACGTCCGGGCCGCCTGGCAGGTGGACACGCGCGGCCGCCTGATAGTCGAGGTGACGGACGGCGGCGGACCGACCCGCCCGGCTCCGATGACCCCGTCGGTCACGGCGCACGGCGGCCGCGGGCTGAACATCATCACGGCCCTGGCGGACGACTGGGGGGTCCGGGACGACGCCCGGGGCGAGGTGACGGTCTGGGTCGTGGTGCACAAGGACGTGAGTGATCCGGATGGCACGGGCCGCCGCGACGCCTTCGCTACGCGCGTCACGGCACCCGCGGCACCGGAGATGGCCGGTCTGGACTTCGCCGACGCGTTCGACGACCTGGACTGAGCCGACCTGAGCCGACCTGAGCCGACCTGAGCCGACCTGAGCCGAGATAGTCCGGCCTGGACCGGCCCGCACCGGGCCGTACCAACCGGGACCGACCCGACCGACCTGACCGGCCCGCCTGGACCGGCTCGTACCAACCAGGACCGGCCTGGACCGGCCTGGACCGGCCCCAGTACCGACTCGGTCCGTACCGGCCCTGCCCGTACCGGCCCGGCCCGTACCGACCCGGTCCGGCGGCGCCCGCTCCCGCGGCTCTGTCCACAGGTACCCGTGGTCCAGGGCGTGAACGGCTAGGCTCCCGCCAGTACGAGACGAGCCGTAACCGGGAGACACCCAGATGGCCAAGAAGCGACCCCAGACAAAGGCCACGCGGCCGCAGCTCAGCGATGCAGCCCGCGCCGGAGGCGCTGATGGAGACTTTCCGGTTGTCGGTGCCCGTGAGCCCTGCCCCTGCGGCAGCGGCCGGCGCTACAAGGCGTGCCACGGCCGGGCGGCCGCGCACGCGGCGACCGAGCTGGTGCACCGCCCGTTCGAGGGGCTGGCGGGCGAGGGCGACTGGGTGGCGCTGCGCGAGCTGGTCCCCGCCGCCACGGTCGAGCTGACCCTGAAGGACGGCCTGCCCGCCGACGTCCCGTCGGTCACGCTCGCGACGGTGCTGCCGATGGCCTGGCCGGCGCTGCGGCGCGAAGACGGCACCGTCCTCCTCGGCCTGCAAAACGACACGGCGTCCGGTGACATCAGCCGCGACCTCGCCGACACCCTCCAGCGTGCCCTCGCCGCCGAGCCGGGCACCCCGGTGCAGGGCCGCCGCGCCCCCGCCGACAGCCCCCGGCTGCAGGATCTGCTCGACCCCGAGGGCCCGTTCGTGCCGGTCGTGCACGAGGGCTTCGAGTTCTGGGTGCAGGACGCGGAGAACGCCACCGCGGAGGTGACCGCCTCCCTGGAGCGGGCCAACGCGGCGGCCATCCCGACGGTGAAGCTGACCGGCGTCGACTCCGCCTACTGGTGCGAGACGCCCGAGAAGAACCATCTGCGGTGGGTCATGCCGTATCCCGAGGAGCAGCTTCTGGACGCTCTCGCGCGACTGCACGCGGCGGGCCGATCCAGCCTCGGTGAGGGCACCCGGCTGGTCGGTTCCTTCCGCGCCCACGGTCTCACCGTGCCGGTCTGGGACCTGCCGAGCGGGGTCGGCGCCGAGGACGTGGAGAAGCCGGCCGCCGAGTTCGCCGAGCGGCTCGCGACCGCTCTGGCCTCGGAGGCACCGCTCACTGCGGAGGAGCGCCGGGCCCGTGGCGGGCTGACCAACCGACAGGTCACGCTCAGCTGACAACCAGCACCGGCGGAGGGACGTGGCTGACCGACCGGTCAGCCGCTCCGGGCCCGTTGGCTCGGGTGACTCCTGTCACAACTTCCCTACGTGGCAAGCAAATACGTGTCCGAATAGACGAGATCGAATTTGCTAACCGCCGATCTCTTGTTACCGTCTCAGTAGCCCGGTTGCTGGTGCATCCCCCGTCGCCAGCAACCGGGCCTTTTCATGCGCGCGGCCATGCCGACGTCCGGTGTACGGACCGTAGGGGTACGTCAACTCCCGTTTGACGAATCCGAGTTGCTCCCGGACGGGTCCCCGGAGCCGTCGGCCGAGTTGCCCGCAGCGTCCCGCCCGGAGTCACTCGGGGAGTCGCTCCCCGGTCCCGGCCCCGCTCCCGGAATCACTTGCGGAGTTGCCCGCGGAATTGCTCGCACTGCGCAGCAGCAGCGGTCCGTCGCCATCCCGCGCCGCGAACTCCGTGACGGCCGTGTAGGCGTCCAGCGCGCCCCGTGTGTGCTCCCGGGGCGTCTCGCAGGTGGCGGGCTCGTCGTCGGCGTTCGCGGCGCAGTGCGTCTGCACCGTACGGCCGTGCGGGCCCATGAAGCTCAGCACGGACTCCAGGTCCGCCCCGGTGGCGTTGCGGTAGTAGGTGCGCGCCCAGGTGTCCGCTCCCTGGGCCATCACACAGGTCTGCGCCTCCACTCCGTCCGGGGAGGTGAGTTCGGGCCCGCAGCGGGCGGCCGTGGCCAGGCCGAGGCCGAGCACCAGGGGGGAGCGGACGGGCGCCGGCAGCTTCTCGTCGTCGTGCCGGGCGGGGTGTACGGCGGCGTCGCCCACCTGTCCCGCGGACGCCACGGTCAGCGGCAGCGCGACCGCGCACACCATGACGCCCGCGAGGGCGAGCAGACGTACGTTCATGTGCGGAAGATAACCAGCGAGGCGCGTAAAGCCGTGTTCTCGCGCCCGACACCCTCACAACTCGGGTGCGCTCACACCCGTACGAGTGAGGACGTCGACCACGGCGTCCACCACGGCCTCCACATCGGGCACCCAGGGCTTGGCCGAGCCGGGCAGCGGGGCACGCTCCCAGCGGATGGCGCCCTGGCCGGTCTCGGAGGGGGGCAGGGCGAGATAGCCGCCCTCCCCGTGGAAGCGGAGGGAGCCGGGGACGAAGTCCTTGGCGTACAGCAGCTCGCCCAACTGCTCCATGGAGTACGGCTTGACGAGCAGCGCCCAGCGGGTGGGCGCCGCGACCACCGGGCCGAGGCGCATGCCGCGGCGGTCGAGAAGAGTGAGGGCATGAGAGGCGGCGAGGGCGGGCAGACTGACCGCGCACGGCGCCTTTCCGCCGGAGGCTCCGGTGGCGAGGATGATCGGCGCGGCCGGCCGGTTGCCCCACCACCAGCGCACCATGCGCTCGTCGGTGGTGGCGGCGAGCAGACCGGGGTCGAAGGGGTGCGCACCTGGCACCGTGCACTCCGGGTCGGGGCAGGCACAACGGGCCCGGCCCTGCGGGTCCGGGGCCACACCCGGGAGTACGGGCCACTGCCATTCCGTCGCGAAGGTCAGGGCCGCGCCGAGAAAATCAGGCCCCTTGCCTTTCCGCTTGGACAGGAGCCTGCGTCGCCTTCCGAGGATCTCGCGCATGAGCGCTCGTTCCTTTCCGTTGCACCGCTGGCAACACCGTGGACCACATCACATCATGTGTCGATCACTTCACTGTGCGTACCTGTTGGCGCATCACACCCCTGCGCTGGCAAGGGGAACCCCAAAGGGTCGAGCAGGGGCCGCGCCCGCATCCAATACTGCGTCCATCAAAAGCACGGCCACGGCGTGGGGGTGGCGAAGTCTGGCGTTTTGCCGTTCCGAGTGTTTCTCTCCGCCGCCGCCACGGGAGGATGGGGCACGGTCGTCGGTGGTTAAGACGCCCGGGTCCGTCGCCAGGTTCCGGGTGATCCCCAACCACCCCTGGCCTTCTCCGAGTACGTACCCATCACGACCGCTGTGACGCTCCGTGGAGCAAGGCCAGTCGACCGCAGTGAACCGTTACCCGAGTCAGTTTTAAGCCAACTTTGCCTTCGCGCAAGCCGTCCGGCGAAGTCACCAGGAGACCCACGGACACCAGGAATCCCAGCAGGACAATGCTGGACATCCCCTCACGAGTGCGTGTACATGTGGAGACACTGCTAGCGGCGCAGAAAGACATGGGGGTTTGCGATGCTTTTGAGCAATACGCACAGGTCTGAAAGCCGGACACGATGAACGCCCCGCACCCTCCGAAAGTGGCTGGAATCGATTCAACGGTCCCCACGCCCGCACACACTGTCGTGCCGGTTCCCCCCGCCCCGGGCGCACCTCCGGTCCCGAAGGTCCCCGCCGCACCAGCACCGGGCACCCTCCTCCAGGACCGGCTGGCCGGCTGGGTCTCCGACCTCACCACCCTCCATGAACTGACCGAACGGCTCGCCCGCACCGACGGACTTGAGCCTGCCCTCCAGGAACTGCTGCGCGCCGGTGCCGCCCTCGTGGGCGCCCGGCGCGGACTTGTAGCGCTGGAGCCCGCCGACGGCCTCGGCCCGCACACCACGCTCGGCCTCGGCCTCGGCCGAGCGGACCTCGGCCACATGGAGACCGTCCCGCGCGGCGCGCTGCCGTACGACGCCGGCACCACCGCCGAGATCGTCCACCCCGACCTGTTCGCCGAGGACGGCCTCGACCCCCGCCACCGCGAGGTCGCCGCCCGTCTCGGCTACGCCGCCAGCTACGCGCTCCCCCTGACCACCGACGCCGCCGTCCGCCTGGGCGCGGTCCTCTGGCTGTACGACGAGCCGGCCGAGCCGAACGAGCGCCAGCGCCACCTCATCGGCCTGTACGTCCGATTCGCAGCCGAGCACCTGGCCCGGCTGCTGGAAGTCGAGCGCACGCGCGCGTGCATGGCGACCATCGCCGACGAACTGCTCCCCTCCCGGCTGCCCCGGGTGGCCGGCGTCCAGCTCGCCGCCCGGCACCGCACCGGCCCGCGCGGCGGCGGCGACTGGTACGACGCGCTGCCGCTGCCCGACGCCGCTCTCGGTCTGGCGGTCGGCTCGGTGACCGGCTCCGGACCCAGCGCGGTGGCCGCCATGGGCCGGCTGCGGGCCTCCCTGCGGGCGTACGCCGTGATGGAGGGCGAGGACCCGGTCGCGGTCCTCTCCGACCTGGAACTGCTGCTGCGGCTGACCGAACCGGCCCGCTCCGCCACCGCCCTGTTCGCCTACTGCGAGCCCGCGCTGCGCAAGGTCACCCTGGCCGGGGCCGGACACAGCCCGCCGCTGCTGATCGGCGAGCGCCGCACCGAGTTCGCGGAGACCTCGGTCTCGGCGCCGCTCGGGATGCTGGCGTGCTGGGAGGCGCCCAGCGTGGAGATCGAGGCCGAGGCCGGGGAAACCGTGCTCCTCTACACCGACGGGCTGCTGCACCGCACCGGCGACCCCATGGACCGCGCCTTCGCCCGGCTGCACACGGCCGCCGCGAGCATCCCGCGCCCGCTGCGCCGCGACCCCGGGGCCATCGCCGACCATGTGCTGCGCACGGTGCTGCCGGACGGGCTGGACTCGGCCGGCAGCGAGGAGGACGTGGTGCTGCTGGCGGCCCGTTTCGACTGATCGGTCAGTCAGAAAGGCAGGTCACCCGGTCAGGAGTCGTCCGGCCTGGGTCGCCGTTCGGTACGACCGTACGATGGACGGGATCCAGTGCAGTGTCGAGGAGGATGACCGTGGCCGACGAGCTCACACCGGCAGTACCTGATGTTGCTGCTGACGCAGAGGGCCCGGAAACCGAGCCGGAAGAGCCGATCAAGCAGCGCAAGAACGGCCTGTACCCGGGCGTGTCCGACGAGCTCGCCGACAACATGAAGTCCGGCTGGGCCGACACGGAGCTGCGCGACCTGACCCCCGTCGAGCAGGCCGAGCACACCGCTCGCCGCCGAGCCGAACTGTCCGCCCGCTTCCCGGGCGACCGCCTGGTGATCCCGGCCGGCAACCTGAAGACCCGATCGAACGACACGGACTACCCGTTCCGGGCGTCGGTCGAATACGTCTATCTCACCGGTGACCAGACCGAGGACGGCGTACTCGTCCTGGAACCCAAGGACGACGGCCATGTGGCCACCATCTACCTGCTGCCCCGCTCCGACCGTGAGAACGGCGAGTTCTGGCTCTCCGGGCAGGGCGAGCTGTGGGTGGGCCGCCGCCACTCCCTGACCGAGTCCGAGGCGCTCTACGGCATCCCCGCCGCCGACGTCCGCGAACTCGCCGACCAGCTCCGCGAGGCCACCGGCCCGGTGCGGGTCGTCCGCGGGTACGACACCGGCATCGAGGCCGCGCTGACCGACAAGATCACCGCCGAGCGCGACGAGGAACTGCGCGTCTTCCTCTCCGAGGCACGGCTGGTCAAGGACGAGTGGGAGGTCGGCGAGCTGCAGAAGGCCGTCGACTCCACGGTCCGCGGCTTCGAGGACGTGGTGAAGGTCCTCGACAAGGCCGAGGCCACGTCCGAGCGCTACATCGAGGGCACGTTCTTCCTCCGCGCGCGCGTGGAGGGCAACGACATCGGCTACGGCTCCATCTGCGCGGCCGGCCCGCACGCCTGCACCCTGCACTGGGTCCGCAACGACGGTCCGGTGCGCTCGGGCGACCTGCTCCTCCTGGACGCCGGCGTCGAGACGCACAGCCTCTACACCGCCGACGTCACGCGCACACTGCCGATCAACGGCACGTACAGCGAGCTGCAGAAGAAGATCTACAACGCGGTGTACGACGCCCAGGAGGCCGGCATCGCGGCGGTTCAGCCGGGCGCCAAGTACCGCGACTTCCACGATGCCGCGCAGCGGGTGCTGGCCGAGCGGCTCGTCGAGTGGGGGCTCGTGGAGGGACCGGTGGAGCGGGTGCTGGAGCTCGGGCTGCAGCGCCGGTGGACGCTGCACGGGACGGGGCACATGCTCGGGCTCGACGTCCACGACTGCGCCGCCGCGCGGACCGAGACATATGTGGAGGGCGTCCTTGAGCCGGGGATGGTGCTGACCGTGGAGCCTGGGTTGTACTTCCAGGCCGACGACCTGACCGTTCCCGAGGAGTACCGGGGGATCGGGGTGCGGATCGAGGACGACATCCTGGTGACGGCCGACGGGAACCGGAACCTTTCCGCGGGGCTGCCTCGGCGGTCTGACGAGGTCGAGACCTGGATGGCTTCGCTCAAGAGCTGACGTATCGGGTGAATGGCCGGGTACCTGGGTGGGTGCCCGGCCATTGTTGCGTTCTGCGGGTGAGTGGGGGCTGAGCGCAGTTCCCCGCGCTCATGGGTGGATCCGGTCAACGGGGGTGAGAAGTGGACGACTTCTGGAGTGCCGTCGTACTGCGTCTGGGAGGTGATACCGGTGACGGGCGGCGGGTCGGACTGGAGCGCATCCTGCGCGATGCCGTGCGTGATGGGCGGTTGGTGCCCGGGACGCGGCTGCCGGCCACCCGGCGGCTTGCTGCCGAGTTGGGGATTTCCCGGGGGACCGCCAAGTCCGCCTACGACCAATTGGTCGCCGAGGGGTACCTGACCGCTCGGCAGGGGTCCGGGACCCGGGTCGCCAGCCTCCCCTCCGCCGCCTCCGACGCGCCGGAAGCCGCGGCACACGCGCGTGCGCCTCTTTTCGATCTGCGGCCCGGGGGGCCGGACGTCGGGGCGTTTCCGGCGGCCGCCTGGTTGCGGGCGCTGCGGCGGGCCATCGCCGGCGCGCCCTCCCTGGCGTACGACTACGGTGATCCGCGCGGGCGGATCGAGTTGCGGACCGCGCTGTCGGGGTATCTGGTGCGGGCCCGTGGGGTGGTGGCGCCGCCTGAGCGGATCGTGGTCACCTCGGGATACGTGCAGGGGCTCGCCCTGCTCACGCGGGTGCTGGGCGGGGCCGCCGCCGTGGCCATGGAGGACCCCGGGATGCCGTTCCACCGGGAGGTGGTGCGGAAGAACGGGGGGATCGTCGTGCCGGTGCGGGTGGACGAACGAGGGGCTCGCGCGGCGGAGTCGGGGGATGCGGCGGCTGTCGTCCTCACCCCCGCCCATCAGTATCCGACCGGAGTCACCCTGCACCCGGAGCGGCGGCGGGCCGTGCTGGACTGGGCACGCGCACGTGGCGGGGTGATCGTCGAGGACGACTACGACGGGGAGTTCCGGTACGACCGGCAGCCCCTGGGCGCCTTGCAGGGGGTGGCGCCGGGGCAGGTCGTGTATCTGGGGACCGCTTCCAAGACACTGGGGCCCGCGCTGCGGCTCGGGTGGATGGTGCTGCCGCCGCATCTCGTGGACGCCGTCGCCGACGCCAAGCTGCACAGCGACCATCACACCGAGTCCATCGGGCAGTTGGCGCTCGCCGAGCTGATCGAGAGCCACGCCTACGACCGGCACGTGCGCGCGTGCCGGTTGCGTTACCGGCGGCGCCGGGACCAGTTGCTGGGGCGGCTGGGCTCCGGACGGGACGTGCGGGGGATCGCCGCCGGGCTGCACGCGCTCGTCGCCGTGGCCGACGAGAAGGAGACCCTGGCCCGTGCGGAGGCCGCGGGGCTGGCGGTGGGCGCCCTCGGGGAGCACTGGCACACGGACGGCGGTGCGGGGCGGCCGCAGGGCCTGGTCGTCGGGTACGGGACACCCCGGGAGCGGGTCTATCCGGAGGCCCTGGAGGTGCTCGCCAAGGCGCTGGACGCCTGACTCAGCGCGCCGGGAGGGCGTCCAGGAACAGGGCCCCGGCCAGCAGGCCCGCGCTGCCCCGCGGGCTCCAGCCGCGCTCGTACAGGTCGGCGTCCAGGGCTGTCAGGGCCTCCGCGCCGGTCTCCGTCGCCGTACCGCCCGCCTCCAGGACGCCGCGGGCGCCCGCCTGGACATGGCGCAGGCCCAAGGGGCCCGCGGTGTAGAGGAGTTCGGTGTCCTGGAGGGTGGACATCACGGTGAGCAGGGCGTCGAGACGGGCCTGGTTCTCGGTGGCGCCCGCCTTGCGGGCCGTCGTCAGTGCGTCCAACGCCCTTCGTACGTGCGGGAATCCGGCCCTGGCCTCGCCTCGGGCGCCGGCCGCGCCGTACTTCGCGGAGATCGACGAACCCCGTGAGGGGCGCTTGGGGGCGCCCTTGTCGTTGAAGGCGGCGATCTTGCGGGCCGTGGCGGCGATCTCGCGGGCCTTGGCCCGGGGGTCCAGGGCGGCCGCGGCGACCAATAGGCCGAGGGCCCACAGGGCGCCCTTGTGGCCGCCGCCGGCCAGGCCGACCGAGTGCTCGGTGGACCGGCCGATCGCGCCCAGCTCCGCCCGCAGCACCGGCGAGGGTTCGCCGGTACGGCGGGCGGAGGCGGCCATCGCCGCGAGGCCGGGCGCCAGCGCCCTGGCCGACCAGCGCAGACTGTCGTGCTCCCGGCGCCTGCTGCGGGCGTCCAGGTCACGCGGGTCGGGCAGCCCCGGCTTCGGGGCCAGCGCCAGCTGACCGGTGAGCGCGGCCACGGCGGCCTGCGCCAGCGCGACGTCCTCACGGCTTGTCATGTCCCTTACTTACGAGGAGGTGGAGGCCGAAGGGGAGGCGCTGTCGCTCGGCGGGGTGCCCGTCGGAGCGTCGCTCGGCGGAGTGCCTCCGCCGCCGCTGCCGGCGCCCGTGTTCTCGGCGTCCGGGTCGATGCCCAGGGTCAGGGAGCCCTTGTAGCCCTTCGACGGGTCCTTCTTGTGCACGGCCTTCAGGGACAGCAGACCGCTGGAGGCACCGCCGCCGTCGTACACCATGTCGTCGGCGAGGACGGTGTAGCTGCCGGTGTGCCGGGAGTACGGGTTGAGGGTGAAGATCTCCTCGGCGATGTCGTCGGCGAAGAAGAGCTGGCCGGTGTAGTTGACGGTGCCGCCCTCGTAGGTGCCGTCCTCCTTCTCGCCGCCCGTGTGCACCTTGACGTGGATGTGGCAGGTGCGCGGCGTGTACCAGCCGGGGAAGATCGTCTCGAACTTGACGACCCCGTTGGCGTTGGCGATCTGGTAGCCGCGCAGATAGGTGTTGTCGTCGGCGGAGTCGCCTTCCTCGCTCTCCGCGGGGGCGGAGCCGCCCGGATTGGCGGTGGTGTAACCGGAGTAGTAGCCCCAGGCGTCGCAGTGCCAGATCTCGACCGCGGCACCCTTGACCGGGGTACAGCCGTCGGTGGCGTCCACGACGGTCAGGCGCAGGGTGAGCGGAACGCCGGCCTTGCCCTCGGTGATGTCCTTGCGCACCAAGGCACCATCGAGGTAGTACGGGCCCTCCGTGACGCTGCTCATCAGCGTCATGCACTCACTGCTGGTGGAACTGGCGGAGGCCGTGGCGTCCGCTTCGGTGCCGGTCGTGTCGGTCGTGTCGGCGAAGGCCGACTGGAAGCCGGCGACCGCAAGGCCGCCGGCCGCCACCGTGCCGCCGGACACCACGAGGGCGCGGCGGCGGGTGATCGACGTGTCTTTGTGGTTTCCCGTCATGGTCGACGAAGCTAGGAACGCCGTCTGTCAGGGGCGTGGGCAGGGACTGGCAACCGGCTGTGAACGCCCAGGAAGCTGAAGTCGGCGGAAAAACGCTGGTCACAGGGGTAGGGCAGCGCTTTCACAGGGCGGGGTCGCGGTCGTGCAGAACGCGCTGGAACAACCGGCTGTCCCGCCATTCTCCATTGATGTGGAGATACTGCGGCGCATCACCGATCGTCTCGAATCCGCATTTCTTCAGCACCCGTTGCGACGTCGTGTTGTCGATCAGTGTGGACGCCTCGATCCGGTGGAGCCCCAGGTCATCCCTGGCGATCTCGCAGACCCGCTCCAGAGCGGCGCTGGCCAGACCGCGGCCCTGCTGGTCACCGGCCACCCAATAGCCGACGTACGAACTGCAGAAAGGACCCAGGGAAATTCCGGAAAGGGTGATCGCGCCGACGATCCGGCGGTCCTCCGCCGACTCCATGACCCAGGGGACCATGATCCCGTCGGCGGCCTGTCGTAGCAGGCCATCGATGCGTTCGGTCTGGCCCTCGACGGTGAAGAACGACTCGGGTCTGACCGGTTCCCAGGGCTCCAGATGCTTTCGGTTGCCGACGTACGCGGCGGACAGCGGCTTCGCGTCGCCGACGGCAATGGGACGCAATATCACGTCAGGCAGGATTGCGCTTTCTTTAATCTTTCCGAGAATCATGCGCGCACCCTAGCGCGCAGGTTATGCAGGGGGGAGAGTCATGCCGAAAGCAGAGAAGGATCTTTGGTCCACTTGAGGATCTTGTCGAAGCTGACCACCGTGCCGCCACGGCCCGGCTTGTTGCCGATGTGGACGTGATCGGCGAGTTCTCTGATCAGACAGAGCCCTCTACCGTGCTCGGCGTCGGGGCGGGCGGGTCTGATCTCCTGGGTGCGGGCGAACCCCGGGCCGAACCCCGGGCCCGAATCGGCCACTTCGATACGGCACTTCTCACCGTCCAGATAGGCGGTGACCCGGTACGCCTCCGAGGTGCGGCCCGCCCCGCCGTGCTCCACGGCGTTCGCGCAGGCCTCACTGAGGGCGACGGAGAGGTCGTAGGAGATCTCGGGGTCGACGCCCGCCGTCTCCATCGTGCCGATCAGCAGTCGCCGGGCGAGCGGGACGCTCGCGGCCTCGCGCCGCAAATGGAGTGACCACCAGATGCTCATGCTCCAGCCTCCTGGCCGCGGCTCGACATACCGATACCTATTGCCATCCGTGCCCGGGTGTAAGCACTCCGTTCATGTGAGAACGCCCATCCGGGGGATGCACCTTGGGAGGTTTCGGTGTATGAGCGGGCGGTTCATGCCAAGGACGATCTTCCGGTTCTTTCACTCCTTTCACCTTTAACCGAATCTGTGGACCTGCCGTATGGGGGGTGGGGGCCCAGTGCGATGATGAGCGCGCCATGAACGCCCCCCACCCGCGCACGGCGCGCACCGGAAGCGGACTGCGGCTCCTGCGGGCCGCGGTGTTCGCCGCGCTCTGCGTCGTACTGGCCGCGGCGGGGCACACCCTGGCCTCCTGCGCGGCCGTTCCGCTGTGGACTCTCGGCGCGGGCTTCCTGGGCACCCTGGCACTCGTCGCCCCGCTCACCGGGCGGGCCCGCACGCTGCCGGGGATCGTGGCACTGCTCGCGGTCCTGCAGACGGTGCTGCACACGCTGTTCGGGCTCGGTCAGCACGGCGGCGGGGCGATGTCGGCCGGCTCGATGTCCGGTTCCATGTCGATGTCGTCGCTGTCTTCCCTGTCGGCGACTGACGCCTCGCTGGTCGAGCGGGCCGCGCGGCTGGTGTGCGGGGCCGGGGCGGCGCAGATCAGCCCCGCCCACGCGTACAAGATCCTCTCCGACGCGCATCTCAGCACCACCGGTTCGGCCGCCGGCCTGAGCGGGACGGCCCAGGCGACGGACGCCACCGGGGCCTCCGGCTCGCTGCTGCCCTCCGTGCCCATGCTGCTCGGACACGTCCTCGCGGCCGTGGTGGCCGGATGGCTGCTGCGCCGGGGCGACCTGGCGTTGCTGCGGCTGATCGAGCTGTCGGCGCACGGGGTCGCGGAGGGGGCGCTCGTCCGTTCCCTGCGCGGTGCGCTCGCGCTGGCGTGCGCACTGTGCGCCGGGCTCGTGGTCGTACCGGAGGCGCCCGCTCACGGCCGTCGCGGCACCTGGACCGAACCGCCCGCGCCGCACACCGTCGCACTCCAGCACTCCGTGATCCGGCGCGGGCCGCCCATGGCCGCCGCCGCCGTACTCGTTCTCGCCGCCTGACGCGACGCGACCTCAGCACTCCCCTGGATCTGTCCGGATCGGGAGGGGCCGGCCGCCGTCGTGCGGCACGCGCGCGTGCGCTTCCCACTGCCCGCGCGACCCCCTCAAACGACAGAACTCACTCAGAGTGGAGTGCTCCCTGCCATGAAGGTTTCTCGTATCGCCGCCGTCGCCGTCGTCGCGGGCACGGCCGTCCTGGCCGTCTCCTCACCCGCGTTCGCACACGTCACCGTGCAGCCCGAGGGCGCCGCCGCCAAGGGCGGTTACGCGGTCATCGACTTCAAGGTCCCCAACGAACGCGACAACGCCTCGACCACCAAGCTCGAGGTCAGCTTCCCCACCGACCACCCGCTGGCCTCCGTGATGCCGCAGCCGATGGCCGGCTGGAAGATCGAGGTCACCAAGTCCAAGCTGGCCAAGCCGATGGAGATGCACGGCGAGAAGATCGACGAGGCGGTCACCAAGGTCACGTGGACCGCCGAGGACAAGGGGATCGAGCCGGGCTACTTCCAGAAGTTCCCGCTCTCCGTGGGCGCCCTGCCCGAGGACACCGACGAACTGGTCTTCAAGGCGATCCAGACGTACTCCAACAAGGAGGTCGTCCGCTGGATCGAGGTCCAGCAGAAGGGCCAGGCGGAGCCCGAGAACCCGGCCCCGGCCCTCGCGCTGTCCGCCGCCACCGACGACGAGCACGGGAGCACCGCCGCCAAGGACACCGCGGCCAAGACCGAGACCACGGCCTCCGACGGCTCCGACTCCTCCGGCGGCAGTGACACCACAGCCCGCGTCCTCGGCATCGTCGGCATCGTCGTCGGCGCGGCCGGGGTCGCCTACGGCGTCCTCGCCGGCCGCCGCCGGTCCACCGGCTCCGAGGCCTGAGCTCCCCGTCCGTAGCGCACAGGGGGCCGTGCGAGGCTGTCGGGGCTCCGACAGCACGGGTACAGCCCCGGCAGCCCTCGTACGCCCCCGGTGCGCGCCGGATCACTCACATCTGGGACATTTTCCTATGCGCAAGAAGACGTTCGCCGCGGCCGCGCTGCTCGCCGCCGCCACCCTGACCCTCTCCGCCTGCGGCAGCGGCGACGACGGCAAGTCACCCGTCACCGTGGTCGCCGGGGACACCTCGAACAAGGCCGCGACCATTCTGGACCAGCCGTTCGAGAAGCCGGATCTGGTGCTCACCGACACCCACGGCAAGAAGTACGACCTGCGCGCCGAGACCAGGGGCAGGCCGACGCTCATCTACTTCGGCTACACGCACTGCCCCGACGTCTGCCCGCTGACCATGAACAACCTCGCGGTCGCCAAGAAGGCGCTGTCCAAGGCCGACCAGGCCAAGCTGCGGGTCGTGTTCGTCACCACCGACCCCACCCGCGACACCCCGGCCGAACTCGGCAAGTGGCTCAAGGGCATCGACTCCCAGTTCATCGGCCTGACCGGCGACTTCTCCACCATCCAGGCCGGCGCCCGCACCCTCGGCATCTCCATCGAGCCGACCCACAAGGACAAGAAGACCGGCAAGACCGTCTCGGTGCACGGCACCCAGGTCATCGCCTTCTCACCGAAGACCAACGGCGGTTACGTCCTCTACGGCGAGGACGCCACCGTCTACGACTACACCAAGGACCTCCCCAAGCTGATCAAGGGGGAGAACCCGTGAGGCGTCCGGCCCCGACCCGCCCGGCCCTGAGCCTCCCGGCGCTGACCGGGCGGCGGCTCGCCCTGACCGGCGTGGCCATGACCGGCGCCGCGGTGGCTACGGCGCTGGCCCTGGCGGGCTGCGGCTCCTCGGGCTCCTCGGATGCGCAGCTGTCCGTCGGCGCCTCCTACATGCCCCAGCCGGTCTCCGCCGACATGGCCGCCGGATTCCTGACGATCACCAACAAGGGTGGGACGAAGGACGAGCTGACGTCCGTCACCAGCGACTCCGCCGGTGAGGTCACCATGCACGAGACCGACGGCGGGGCGATGGAGGAGGTCAACTCATTCGAGGTGCCCGCGCACGGTCAACTCGTCTTCAAAAGCGGTGGCAACCATCTGATGTTCGAGAACCTGAAGCACCGCCCGGAACAGGGCGACACGATCACCCTGAAGCTCAAATTTGCCAAATCCGGCCCACTCACCATCGAGATGCCGGTGAAGTCCGCCACGTACAACCCGTCGACCGGACACTGAGGGAGGGACCGACCTTGACGCGGACCATCACCCCCCGCCTGCGCACGCTGGTGCTGCTGTTCCTCGCCGTCACCGGCGCGCTGCTGGCCGGCGCCGGGCCGGCCTCCGCGCATGCCGCGCTGCTCGGCAGCGACCCCTCCCAGGGGGTGGTGGTCCCGAAGGCACCCGACCAGGTCTCGCTCACGTTCTCCGAGAACGTGTCGATGAACAGCAACTCGATCCGGGTCCTCGACCCCCAGGGCAAACGGGTCGACCTGGCCAAGCCGAACAACCTGACCGGGACGACCTACGGCGTACAGCTCAAGAGCGGGCTGGGCAAGGGCACGTACACCGTCGCCTGGCAGGTCGTCTCGGCGGACAGCCACCCCGTCGCCGGCGCCTACACCTTCTCCGTCGGGGCGCCCTCCAAGACCGTCGCCTCGGTCGGGGAGCAGGACGCCGGCGGCGGAGTCGTCGGCTGGCTCTACGGCTTCGGGCGGTACATGTCGTACGCCGGTTACATCGTGCTCGTCGGCGGCGCCGCCTTCGTCCTCGCCTGCTGGCAGCGCGGCTCCGGAGTACAGGCCTTGCAGCGGCTGGTCGTCGGCGGCTGGCTGACGCTCACCGCGTCCACCCTCTGGCTGCTGCTCCTGCGCGGCTCCTACAGCACATCCGGCAGCGTCGGCGACATCTTCGACCTCAACCTGCTCGGCCAGGTCCTCCAGACCAAGACCGGCGCGGCCCTGGTCTCCCGGCTGCTGCTGCTCGCGGCCGCCGCACTGTTCATCGCCGTCCTCTTCGGGGCCTACGACAAGCGGGAGGAGGGCGCGGAAAAGCGGGACCTGACCTTCGGGCTCGCCATCGGCGGGACCGTCGTGGCCGCCGGGCTCGCGGCGAGCTGGGCCATGGCCGAGCACGCCTCCACCGGACTCCAGCCGGGCATCGCGATGCCGGTCGACGTCATCCATCTGCTCGCCGTCGCCACCTGGCTGGGCGGCCTGACCGCCCTGCTGGTCGCCCTCTACCGGGCGCCAGCGGACACGCCTGTCGGGTCCGATGCCGTACGCCGCTTCTCCAGCGTGGCCTTCGGAAGCGTGGTGGCGCTGGTCGCCACCGGGATCTACCAGTCCTGGCGCCAGCTCGGCTCGTGGTCGGCGTTCACCGACACCGCCTACGGACAGCTGCTGCTGGTCAAGATCGCGCTGGTGGCACTGCTCGTCGGTATCGCGTCCATCTCGCGGCGGTGGACGGGACGGCTCGCGGACACGGCGGTGACGGAGGAAGTGGCCGAGGCGAAGGAGAAGAAGGAGACCGTCAAGGCGTCCGCCGCCGTGAAGAAGGCGGCCGCCAAGTCCGGCACGTCGAGCGCGTCCGGGGCATCCGGCACGTCCGGCACGTCCGGCACGTCCGGCGCGTCCGGCGACAAGGACTCCGGCAAGGGGGCGTCCGGCGGGAAGGTCTCCGGCAAGGGCACCGGGCGCGCCGCCCAACTCGCCCGGCAGCAGGCCGCCAAGGACGCCGCCCGGCAGAAACGCGTCCGGGACGCCGACCCCAACCGCTTCGGCCTGCGCCGCTCGGTGCTCGCCGAGACCGGGGTCGCCGTCGCCCTGCTCGCGGTCACGACCGTGCTGACGCAGACCGAACCCGGCCGCACCGAGCAGGACGCCAAGGCCATCGCCTCGGCGACGTCCTCCTCCTCGTCCTCGGCGTCGAACTCGTCCTCGGGCGCGCTGACCCTCGACATGTCCTTCGACACCGGCGGCAAGGACGGCAAGGGCGTCGTCCGCGTCGACATCGACCCCGCGGCCGTGGGCAGCAACGAGATGCACGTCTACGTCCAGCGCCCCAACGGCCGGGCCTTCGACATCCCCGAGGTGAAGGTCGCCTTCACCCTCGCCGCCAAGAAGATCGGGCCGCTTCCCGTCGCTCCCGACCATGTCACCACCGGCCACTGGGCCGCCAACGGAGTGCAGATCCCCATGGCCGGCGACTGGCAGATCGCCGTGACCGTGCGCACCTCCGACATCGACCAGGTAACCGTCTCCAAGAACGCGCAGATCGGCTGAACCGCACCATGGCTGAACCGTCCCAGTCCCTCCGTCCGCCGGTCACCGAGGAGAGCCCGTCGGCTCCCCCGGCCGAAGGCGTCAGCCGGCGCGCGCTGCTCGGCACCGCCGGCGCCACCGGACTCGTACTCGGCGCGGCGGGCGCGGGCATCGGCTACGCGGCCGCGCCCGCACAGGCCACCCCGCTCAGCTCGGTGGGCTCCGACCGGGCGATGTTTCACGGGAAACATCAGCCCGGCATCACCGAGGGCCTCCAGGCACGCGGCCATCTCATCGCCTTCGACCTGGCGGCGGGCGCGGGGCGGAAGGAGGCCGCCGCGCTGCTGCGTCGCTGGTCGACGACGGCCGAGCGGCTGATGGCGGGCGAGGCCATGACGCAGGACGACACGGATGTGGCCCGCGATGCCGGTCCCTCGTCGCTGACGATCACCTTCGGCTTCGGCAACAGCTTCTTCGCCCGCACGGGCCTGGAGAAGCAGCGCCCGTCCGCCCTGGACCCGCTGCCCGACTTCTCCTCCGACCACCTGGACAAGTCGCGCAGCAACGGCGACCTGTGGGTGCAGATCGGCGCCGACGACGCCCTGGTCGCCTTCCACGCGCTGCGCGCCATCCAGAAGGACGCCGGCAGCGCGGCCAAGGTCCGCTGGCAGATGAACGGCTTCAACCGCACCCCGGGCGCCACCACCCACCCCATGACGGCCCGCAACCTCATGGGCCAGCTGGACGGCACCCGCAACCCGAAGCCGACGGACTCGGACTTCGACCAGCGGATCTTCGTTCCGGCGAGCGGTTCCCACGACCCCGCGTGGATGGCGAACGGCTCCTACGCCGTCGTACGCCGGATCCGCATGCTGCTCGACGACTGGGAGAAGCTCTCGCTCGCGGCCCAGGAGAACGTGATCGGGCGCAGGAAGTCCAACGGAGCGCCCCTGTCCGGAGGCACCGAGACGACGGCCATGGACCTGGAGAAGACCAGGTCCGACGGCGACTACGTCGTCCCGATCAACGCGCACGCCCGGATCACCCGGCCCGACCAGAACGGGGGCGCGGCCATCCTGCGGCGCCCGTTCTCCTACCACGACGGCATCGACGCCGACGGGACGCCGGACGCGGGGCTGCTCTTCGTCTGCTGGCAGGCGGATCCGCTGCGCGGGTTCGTGCCGGTGCAACGGAAGCTGGACCGCGGGGACGCGCTCTCGCAGTACATCCGGCACGAGGCGAGCGGACTGTTCGCGGTGCCGGGCGGGGCGGCCGACGGGGAGTACGTGGGGCAACGGCTGCTGGAGGGCTGAGACCCGAGAGCTGGGGCCGGGCAATTGCGCGTAGTGGATTCCGCGGGCGTGCGGTGGATTGCGCGCGGTGACCGCGTTACCACGGTGGTTTCTGAACACTATTGGTGCGTTTCCGGGTTTCAAACCACCCGGTCGAGTGGATCCGATGAGACACGTGAGCCCCGCTCCCTTGCGCCCATTAGGGTGAGGGACATGCCAGCGAGCTATGCGTATCTCGGTCCCGAAGGCACCTTCACCGAAGTCGCCCTGCGCACCCTTCCGGAGGCGGCCACTCGGGAGCTGATCCCGTATGTCTCCGTGCAGTCCGCGCTGGACGCGGTGCGGGGCGGCGAGGCCGAGGCCGCGTTCGTACCGATCGAGAACTCCGTCGAGGGCGGGGTCACCACGACCCTCGACGAGCTGGTCGCGGGCGAGCCCCTGACGATCTACCGCGAGGTGCTGCTGTCGATCACCTTCGCGCTGCTGGTCCGCCCGGGCACCAAGCTCTCCGAGATCAAGACGGTGACCGCGCATCCGGTCGCCCAGCCGCAGGTCCGCAACTGGCTGCGGGCCCATCTCCCCAACGCCGTCTGGGAGTCCGCCGCCTCGAACGCGGACGGCGCCCGGCTGGTCCAGGAGGGCCGTTACGACGCCGCGTTCGCCGGTGAGTTCGCGGCCGAGCGGTACGGCCTGGAGGCCCTGGAGACCGAGATCCACGACGCGAAGAACGCGCAGACCCGGTTCGTCCTGGTCGGCCGTCCGGCCCGGCCCGCGGCCCCGACCGGCGCGGACAAGACCTCGGTCGTGCTCTGGCAGAACGACGACCACCCCGGCGGGCTGCGCGATCTGCTCGGCGAGTTCGCCACCCGGGGCATCAACCTGATGCTGCTGCAGTCCCGGCCCACCGGCGCCGGCATCGGCAACTACTGCTTCTGCATCGACGCCGAAGGTCACATCTCCGACCGCCGGGTGGCGGAGGCACTGATGGGGCTGAAGCGGATCTGCCGCCAGGTGCGGTTCCTCGGCTCGTACCCGCGGGCGGACATCAAGCCGGGCGAGACCGCGGGGCCGACACGGCCGGGGACGTCGGACGAGGAGTTCATGGCGGCGTCGGACTGGGTGGCGCGCTGCCAGGACGGCCGTTTCTAACCGGCCATACGTTCCTATCTTCGTTATCCACAGGAGTTATCCACAGGTCCGCAACTCGACCTGGGGACAAGTCGACAGCGACACCCGACTCTGTCGATAAATCGGCCTACGGTCCACAGATGGGCGGTGATCACTCACATCACCCTTCGTCCACTCGTTTCCCACGGTTCATCTCTTGGAGCGACGCCTTTCCACTCGAAAGTGGGTGTTGCCCCGGTTTGGGCGGGGAATTCCTCTCTTCGCGCAGCGACTCCGGAGCGATCAATTCCGAAGCCCACACCTCATCCACACAGCCTGTGGATAACTCTCGCGGGGGGTGTGGATCCCTGTGGACAACCGAGCCCCCAAGTCCCGCTTCCCGCAAGGAAATCGTGTCAACCAGGAGCCGCTCGCATGCCCCGTCCCGGGGAGTGAGACACTTTTTATTGACACGCTCGGCAATTCCCCCATAACGGAACGTAAGCCGCGAGTCGGAACACGGGGCAATAGTGATTCGTGGGGGACAACCCCGCACCGGTAGCCTTGGCTCCGTGATTGACCTTCGCCTGCTCCGTGAGGACCCCGACCGTGTGCGCGCGTCCCAGCGCGCCCGTGGAGAGGACGTCGCGCTCGTCGACTCCCTCCTCTCCGCCGACGAGCGGCGCAGGTCCTCCGGCGTCCGCTTCGACGAGCTGCGCAACGAGCAGAAGCAGCTCGGCAAGCTCATCCCCAAGGCCGCCGGCGACGAGAAGGCCGAGCTGCTGAAGAAGGCCGAGCAGCTGAAGGCCGACGTCAAGGCCGCCGACGCCGAGCGCGACGCGGCCGACGCCGAGGCCCATGAGCTGCTGCTCAGGCTCGGCAACCTCGTCCACCCCGACGTGCCCGTCGGCGGCGAGGAGGACTTCGTCACCCTGGAGACGCACGGCACGATCCGCGACTTCGGCGCCGAGGGCTTCGAGCCCAAGGACCACCTGGAGCTCGGCCAGCTGCTCGGCGCGATCGACGTCGAGCGCGGCGCCAAGGTGTCCGGCTCCCGCTTCTACTTCCTGACCGGTGTCGGCGCCCTTCTGGAGCTGGCGCTGGTCAACGCGGCGATCGCGCAGGCCACGGAGGCCGGCTTCACGCCGATGCTGACCCCGGCTCTGGTCCGGCCCCAGTCCATGGCGGGCACCGGCTTCCTCGGCCAGGCCGCCCAGGACGTCTACCACCTGGACAAGGACGACCTCTACCTGGTCGGCACGTCCGAGGTGCCCCTCGCCGCGTACCACATGGACGAGATCATCGACGCCGAGCGGCTCCCGCTGCGCTACGCCGGCTTCTCGCCCTGTTTCCGCCGCGAGGCCGGTTCGCACGGCAAGGACACCAAGGGCATCTTCCGCGTCCACCAGTTCGACAAGGTGGAGATGTTCTCCTATGTCGCCCCGGAGGACTCGGAGGCGGAGCACCAGCGTCTGCTGGCCTGGGAGAAGCAGTGGCTGACCTCGCTGGAGCTGCCGTTCCGCGTGATCGACGTCGCCTCCGGTGACCTCGGCGCGTCGGCCGCCCGCAAGTTCGACTGCGAGGCGTGGATCCCGACGCAGGGCAAGTACCGCGAGCTGACGTCGACGTCGGACTGCACCGAGTTCCAGTCCCGCCGGTTGTCGATCCGGGTCCGCGACGGCAAGCAGGTGAAGCCGCTGGCCACGCTGAACGGCACGCTGTGCGCGGTGCCCCGCACGATCGTGGCGATCCTGGAGAACCACCAGCTGGCCGACGGTTCGGTCCGGGTCCCCGAGGTGCTGCGCCCGTATCTGGGCGGCCGGGAGGTCCTGGCGCCGGTGGCCCGGTGAGCTTCCCCTACGGGCTGGTCGCCACCGACCTCGACGGAACGCTGCTCGGCTCTGGCGAGTCGATCTCGCAGCGCACCCGTGACGCGCTCGCCGCGGCCACCGCGGCGGGCGCCGCCCATATCGTCGTCACCGGCCGCGCCGTCCCCTGGACCCGGCCCATCCTCGACGACCTCGGCTACCACGGCCTCGCCGTGTGCGGTCAGGGGGCGCAGGTGTACGACGCCGGGTCCCACCGCCTGCTGACGTCCGTGACGCTGGACCGCCAGCTGGCCGGGGTCGCCCTGGCGAAGATCGAGGCCGAGGTCGGCCCGCTGTACCTCGCCGCGAGCCGCGACGGCCTCGACGGCGACGTGCTGGTGGGGCCGGGGTACGCGGTGACCGGGAAGCTACCGTCGACGCCGTTCACGGACGCGGCGGATCTCTGGGCGGCTCCGCTGAACAAGATCTACATCCAGCATCCCGAGCTCTCCGACGACGAGCTGGCCGAGGTGGCACGTCATACGGCCGGCGGCTTCGTCACGGTCGCCATGGCGGGCGCGGGGATCGTGGAGCTCCTGCCGCTGGGACTGTCGAAGGCGACGGGGCTCTCGCTGGCCGCGCGCCGGCTGGGTCTGAAGGCCGCCGACACGATCGCTTTCGGCGACATGCCGAACGACATCCCGATGTTCGCCTGGGCGGCTCGGGGGGTGGCCATGGCCAACGCGCATGCCGAGCTGAAGGCCGTGGCGGACGAGGTGACGTCCTCCAACGAGGAGGACGGGATCGCTGTGGTGCTGGAGCGTCTGCTGGGCTGAGCTCCGGCGTTCGCTGTGGCTTCGGTCAAGGCGTTTTCAAAGCATTGCGGAGGATGCACGGATCGAACGTGCGCGGGCTTTCCAGGCCCGACCATGACTTGCCTTGAATCAAACGCAGCGCAAGCCAGTGCCTTACCACTCGGCCAATCCTCCGGGTGGGCGGCCCACGCGAGAGCGACATCGCGTGCTCGAAGCGGCCGCCCCGGGCAGCTACATCGCGGTTTGCCGCGGGCTGCCCTGAAGGGAGCGGGACGTACTGTCGTGCATGGACATCGTCCGGCTCCTCTCCCGGTTCGTGGGCTGACACAACAACTGTGCCTGTTCGCCGAGTTGGAAGCCACCGAATTTAAAGACGCCTACCGACGCCACCACCGGCGCCGCACCTTGCTGAAGAACCACCCGGCGGGCGGCTCGTCCGACCGCCACGGCTGAGGTTCCGGCGACTTGGCCCGCCACTTCGCGGCCAGCATCCGCGCCCGCGCGGACGGCTCCGAAGTCCCCGCGGACCGTATGAAGTCCTCGTCCAGGACAACCCCGTCCCAGTCCCCGTCTCCGAAACCCTCAGCCATCCCGCGCCTCCTACGCAGTACACCCGCTTTGTCCAGTGTGCCCGGACAGAGGTGAAGCCCCCGTCAATAAGCTGGGCGTCTACTCCTCGCCCGCCAGCGTCAGCGAGCGCAGCTTCTGGCCGGCGTACCAGGTCGCCAGGACGGTCACCGCGATCAGCAGTACCGTGGCCGTCGCCAGCGACACGTCGGATGTGACCAGCTCGCCGCCGGTCACCTTGTGGGCGACCGCCAGGGACCACTGCTGGACGCTCAGCGTGCGCGCGCCCGGGACGAGGGAGCCGAACAGGGCCTCCCAGACCAGCGCGTAGACGAGCCCGAAGACCACCGCGTGCCGGGACACCGTGCCCAGCAGCAGGAACAGCGCCGCGTAGGCGATCGACGCGACCAGTGCGGCCACCGTGTAGGCGACGGCGATCTGCTGACCGTTGCCGTTGAGGATGAAGCCCGCGATCAGTGTCGGCAGGGCCGAGAACACCATCGTCACGGCGATGGCCACGATCAGCTTGGTGAGGATGATCGTCGGCCGTTTGATCGGCTTGGACAGCAGGTACACCACCGAGCCGTCGTCGATCTCCGGGCCGATCGCACCCGTGCCGGCGATGACGCCGATGATCGGCACCATGGTCGCGAGCGCGAGGCCGCCGAGCAGGTCGGAGGCCGTCTGGTCGTCGGCGCCTGCGAGGCCGCGGACGACGACGGAGATCGCGATGAGCAGCAGGGGCAGCGCCCCCAGGATGAGAGCCCGGCGGCGGCCGAGCAGGGCTCGATAAGTGAGCCGGGCGACTGTGGGGTCGTACATCTTCGGCCTCCTACGCCGCGACCAGATACGAGAACACGGATTCGAGGGACTCGTCGGACGGCGAGACCGTGAGCAGCCGGATGCCGTGGTCGCGGGCGACCCTCGGCAGCAGGGCGGTGAAGCGGCCGAAGTCGACGGCCTGGATGCGCAGCGCGCCCTCGGTGACGTCGACTTCGATGCCCGAGGTCGACGGGTCGGCGATCAGTGCGGCCGCGAGGGCGCGGTCGTCGCTGGAGCGGACCAGATAGCGGTGCGGGCGGTCGGTCATCAGGCGGCGGATCCTGCGGAAGTCGCCGCTGGCCGCGTGCCGTCCGGCGACCACGACCTCGATGTGCCAGGCGAGTTGTTCGACCTCTTCGAGGATGTGCGAGGAGAACAGCACCGTGCGGCCGTCGTCGCCCATCTTCCGCAGCAGGTCCATCAGCTGCATCCGCTGGCGCGGGTCCATGCCGTTGAAGGGCTCGTCGAGGAGGAGCAGGGAGGGGTCGTGGACCAGGGCGGACGCCATCTTCACGCGCTGGCGCATGCCCTTGGAGTACGTCGAGATCTTGCGGTCCTGCGCGTACTCCATCTCGACCGTGGCGAGGGCCTTCTGGGCGGCCTTGGCGCCGAGGCCGTGCAACTCGGCGTTGGCGACGACGAATTCGCGGCCGGTGAGGAAGTCGTACATCGCCTCGCGCTCGGGGACGATGCCGATGTGCTTGTAGATGCCCTCGTTGCGCCAGACCGGCTGTCCGTCGAGGGTGACCGTGCCGGTGGAGGGGGCCAGGAAGCCGCCCATCATGTTGATGAGGGTGGACTTGCCGGCGCCGTTGGGGCCGAGGAGGCCGGTGACGCCGGGGCCGATGGTCATGGTGATGTCGTTGACGGCGACCACGTTGCCGAACCAGCGGGAGACGTGGTCGATGGAGAGCGTGGTCACAGTCCCACCTTCTTGTAGCGGCGCACCAGCAGGCCGTAGCACGCGGCGATCAGGCCCAGGACGACCAGGACGTACACAGCGCCCTCGCCGTGGGACGGGCCGATCCCGCCCGGGAAGGCGGAGCTGCCGCCCAGGAACGCGGACTGCACGCCGTCGATCAGCGTGACCGGGGAGAACAGGCCGATCCAGGGGACGGCGCTGCCGCTGCCCTGGGCGTCGGCGATGGCCTGGAGGGTGGAGACGGCTCCATAGGAGATGGTCAGCACGGCGATCACGGCGGCGATACCGAAGCCGCGACGTGGCGTGACCGAGGCGATGACCAGGCCGATTCCGGCGAACAGGAGCGAGAGCAGGGCCACGGCGACCAGTCCCTGGGTGAATTCCTTGGTCTGGTGGGCGAAGCCCATCTTGGAGAGCAGGGCACCCACGTACATCACGACCAGTGGGGCGCCGGTCAGGACGAACATCGCCGAGGCCAGGGCCGCGAACTTGGCCTGGACGTAGTCGGCGGTCTCGATGGGCCGCGAGAAGTACAGCGGGATGGTCTTGAAGCGCAGGTCGCGGGAGACGGCCTGCGGTGCCTGCGAGGCGACGTACAGGCTGATGACGGCCTGCATGATGATCGCGTACCGCGTGTAGGACACCGGGAGTTCGTGCGCCTTGGTGGCGACGGCGACGGCCACCATGATGGCCGCGGGCACACACATCACCGCGAACAGCAGCATCGGCAGCACCTTGGACTTCACCGAGCGGCCGAGGCCGTAGGAGCCGCGCAAGGACTGCGAGTAGAGGGAACGGCGGGCGTAGGCGCGGCCCAGGCGCGGGCCGTCGTAGCCGCGGTAGCCGATGTCGTGGATACGGGACTGGTCACCCGCGGGGGTGGCCAGGGGCTGCTCAACCGCCATGGACGGCCGCCTCCTTCCGCTGCTCGTCGCTGCTGGTGAAAACCTCGGAGATGTGGTGTCTGCGCTGCTCCATGCGCACCAGGCCGAGACCGAGGTCGGCGACGACGTCACGCACCAGGTCGTACGTCTCCTCGCCCTGGGCAGTGAGCAGCAGGATGTGGCCGGCGCCGGGGAGGCCGCCGCCCTCGTGGTTCGTCTCCACCCCGCGCGCGTGCAGCGCGTCACGCACCGCGCGGGTGCCGTCGGGGTGCTCGTCGCTGTCGGTGACCTCGATCGCGAGGGTGGTCGTGGACTGGGTGAAGTCGGTGGTGGAGCTGGAGCGCAGCAGCTTGCCGCCGTCGACGACGACCACGTGGTCGCAGGTGCGCTCCAGTTCGCCGAGCAGGTGCGAGGTGACCAGGACCGAGATGCCGAAGTCGGTGTGGATACGGCGGATCAGGCCGAGCATCTCGTCGCGGCCGACCGGGTCGAGGCCGTTGGTCGGTTCGTCCAGGAAGACCAGCTGCGGGTCGTGCACCAGCGCCTGGGCGAGCTTCACACGCTGCTTCATGCCGGTCGAGTAGCCGCCGATGGGGCGGTACCGCTCCTCGTAGAGCCCTACGTGGCGCAGGGTGTCGGCGGTGCGCTCGCGGGCGGCGGCGGGCGGCAGGCCGGACATGCGGGCCATGTGCACGACGAACTCGGTGGCCGAGACGTCGGGCGGCAGGCAGTCGTGCTCCGGCATATAGCCCACCCGCTCGCGGATGGCGGCACCCTTGGTCGCCACGTCGAGGCCGAGCACCTCGGCCCGGCCCTCGGTCGCGGGGGACAGACCCAGCAGGATCTTGATCAGGGTGGACTTGCCGGCGCCGTTGGCTCCGACGAGTCCGGTCACACCGGGTCCGATGTCCACGGACAGCCGGTCGAGCGCGGTCACCCGGGGGAACCGCTTGCTCAGGCTTTCGGTCGCGATCACAGTCACGTCATCGAAGGTAGTGATGCGGGCCACGGAGGTCGTCAGACCCGAGAGCCGTCTTCGCGTCACTCTCGAGTATTACGGGACCCTAGGGGATCCCCTGCTTGAGAGCTACGCGGAGTTGTCCACAGGCCCCTTGCACCGGCTATTGACGTCGCCTCTAACAACTGTCACATTCACCAGTGTCAAGTTACGGACGCGTACCGCAGTCGATGGGGACGGGGCGGATGACGACGACAGTGCAGGACGTACTCTCCGAACGCGCCACGGAGCTCAAGGGTTTCCGGCGGGTGCAGCGACTCGCGTACGAATGCGCGGAAGCAGTCGCAGCCCGGCTGGAGCCCGGGATCACCGAGCGCGAGGCGGCCCGGATGCAGCGCGAGTGGCTCCGCGCGCGTGGCGTACGGGACTCGTTCCACCTCCCCTTCGCCTGGTTCGGCGACCGCACCGCGTTCACGGACTTCCGCATACCGCTCCAGTTCTTCCCGACCGACCGCCGGCTCGCGCCCGGAATGCCGTTCATCCTGGACCTGGCCCCGGTGTACGACGGCTACACGGCCGACATCGGCTACTCGGGCTCCCTCGGGATCAACCCCGTACAGGACCGGCTGATGGCCGACCTGGAGGCACACCGGCAGCTGATCCTGCGCGAGGTGCGCGAGCGGCGCCCGCTGCGCGAGATCTACGAGGACGTGGACCGCCTCATGGTCCGCCAGGGCTACGCCAACCGGCACCGCGCGTACCCGTTCGGCGTGATCGCCCACAAGGTGGACCGGGTGAAGCAGCGCCGCTGGTCACCTCATCTCTTCGGGTTCGGCACCCAGTCCCTGAAGGGCCTCGCGGCCGACGCCCTGCACGGCCACCGCGAGGGCTGGTCGCCCCTGTGGTCTCCGTACCGCTTCTCCGACCACCCGCCGCGGCCGGGCCTGTGGGCGGTCGAACCGCACCTCGGCTTCCGGGGCACAGGAGCCAAGTTCGAGGAGATTCTCGTGGTCACCGACTCCCGGGACCCCGAGCAGAGCGCCTTCTGGCTGGACGACGATCTGCCGCACGTGCGGCGCTGGGCGGAGGACAAGTGACGGAGCTGGGCGGCGGACAGGTGACGGCACTGAAGGGCGCGCGCGAGCGCCGGGTGCGCACCGGCGGCATCGAACTGTGCGTGGCGGAACTGGGCGATCCGGCACAGCCGACGGTCGTCCTCGTCCACGGCTACCCGGACAGCAAGGAGGTCTGGTCCGAGGTCGCGCCCCGCCTCGCCAAGCGCTTCCACGTCGTGCTGTACGACGTCCGGGGCCACGGCCGCTCGACCGCACCGCAACCGCTGCGCGGCGGCTTCACACTGGCCAAACTGACCGACGACTTCCTGGCGGTGATCGACACGGTTAGCCCGGACCGCCCGGTCCACCTCGTCGGCCACGACTGGGGCTCGGTGCAGTCCTGGGAGTTCGTCACCGTGGCGCGCACGGAGGGCCGTATCGCCTCCTTCACCTCCATGTCCGGGCCGTCCCTCGACCACTTCGGCCACTGGATCAACGCGCGCGTGAAGCGCCCGACACCCCGCCGGGTGGGCCAACTCCTCGGCCAGGGCGCCAAGTCCTGGTACGTGTACCTGCTGCACACCCCCGTCGTCCCCGAACTGGCCTGGCGCGGCCCGCTCGGCAAGGCCTGGCCGAGGCTCCTCCAGCGGGCCGAGAGGCTCCCCGCCGGGGACTACCCGACCGCCTCCCTCCCTTCCGACGCGGCGCACGGCGCCTGGCTGTACCGCGACAACGTAAGACCCCGGCTGCGCCGCCCACGCGAGGACGCGTACGCGCACGCGCCCGTGCAGCTCATCACGCCCCTGGGCGACGCGTTCCTCTCCGAGCGGCTGTACGACGACCTGGAACGCTGGGCACCACAGCTGACCCGCCGCACCCTGCCCGACAAACACTGGATCCCCCGTACCCGGCCGGACCAGGTGGCGGCCTGGATCGAGGAGTTCGTGATCTCCGTCGAGGGCAGCCGGGGCACCGAGCCGAAGCGAGCGGACCGCCACACCCAGCGGTTCGCAGGACAGTTGGTCCTGATCACCGGCGCGGGCAGCGGCATCGGCCGGGCCACGGCTTTCGCGTTCGCGGAGGCGGGCGCGCGCGTGGTGGCCGTGGACCGGGACGCGGAGGCCGCCGCCCGCACCGCCGAGCTGTCCCGGCTGGTCGGAGCGGCGGACGCCTGGGCCGAGACGGCCGACGTCTCCGACGAGCAGGCCATGGAGAAGCTCGCCGAGCGGGTCCACCGGGAGCACGGGGTCCTGGACGTGCTGGTCAACAACGCGGGCATCGGCCTGTCGGGCTCGTTCCTCACGACCACCGCGGATGACTGGCGCAAGGTCCTGGACGTCAACCTCTGGGGCGTGATCCACGGCTGCCGCCTGTTCGGCGCGCGGATGGCGGAACGCGGCCAGGGCGGCCATATCGTGAACGTCGCGTCGGCTGCCGCGTACCAGCCTTCGCGGGCGTTGCCGGCCTACAGCACCTCCAAAGCGGCGGTCCTGATGCTGTCCGAGTGCCTGCGCGCCGAACTCGCCGCTCGGCGCATCGGCGTGACCGCGATCTGCCCCGGCTTCATCAACACCAACATCACGTCGACGGCCCGCTTCACCGGAGTCGACGAGGAGGAGCAACGGCGCAGGCAGAAGCGCTCGGCCCGCCTGTACGGGATGCGGAACTACCCGCCGGAGAAGGTGGCTTCAGCGATTCTGGAGGCGGTGGAGCACAACAGGGCGGTGGTACCGGTGACCCCGGAGGCGCGGGGGGCACGGTTGCTGTCGCGGGTGGCGCCGGGGGTGCTGAGGCGGATCGCACGGATGGAGCCGAGGCTGTGACGGCCGACCCACCACCCCAAAAGACGTACCGCATCGAGGACCTGGCCCACCGTTCCCGAACCACCGTCCGAACCATCCGCGCCTACCAGGACAAAGGTCTCCTCCCCCGCCCGGAGCGCCAGGGCCGCGCCAACCTCTACTCCTACGCCCATCTCACCCGCCTCCACCAGATCGCCGACCTCCTCGCCCGCGGTTACACCCTGGCCTCCATCAAGGAACTCCTCGACGCCTGGGACACCGGCCGCGGCCTGGCCGGCGTCCTCGGCCTCGTCACCGAGGCCGAGGGCCCCTGGACCGACGAGGAACCGGCCCGCCTCTCCCGCGCCGACCTGGACGCCCGCTTCGGCGGCACCCCCGACGACACGGCCGTGGCCGAGGCGGTGGAACTCGGCATACTGGAACCGGTCGCGGGCGACCCCGACTCCTTCCTCGTCCCTAGCCCCCAAGAGCTGGCGGTGGCAGCCGAGTTGCACGCGGCCGGAGTACCGCTCACCGCGATCTCTGCCCACCTGCGGGAGTTGAGGGTCCAGGTCGAGCACATAGCTTCCCGTTTCCTGGAGTTCACCACCGAGCACGTCTTCGCCGGCTACCTCGACGACCCACACCACCGCAGCGACGCGAAAGCAGCCGAAGCGGCCTCCCTCGTACGACGTCTGCGCCCCCTCGCCCAGCAGACCGTGGACGCCGAACTGGCCCGGGCCATGCGCCTGTTCGCGACCCGCGAAGTACGCAGGCAACTTGGTGCCGGAGAACAGCCGAAGAACCGGGAGGAGACGCGTACCGTTCCTCTCCCCGCCGACACGATCCAGGCCGTAGGACGTCTCGTTGGCCCGGACCACATAGCCGAGTTCATCGCCCTGGCAGCCGAACGGGAGGTGCGGGCACGCTACTTGGACACTCTGACCGCACGTCACGACTCTATTAACGATCTTGACGAAACACCCTGAATCGCCCAGCAGTTGTCCACAGTCCAGCCAATTGACCTGTGGATAACCGGACTTGGTTGTGGATCAAACCTCCGGCAAAAAATATCTGCGTGATCCGCGTCTCTCCCGGCACGCTGGTGGCGTGAACGACAAACCGGACATCGGACAGAACGACAAAGTGCGGGACGAGCGGCGCACCGTGAAGGTGTCGAAGTACCTCTCGAAACACCTGCGCCACCAGCCCGAACGCATCGGCCTCACGCTCGACGAGGCCGGCTGGGTGGAGATCGACACACTGCTCGCGGCGGCAGCGGCGCACGGCTTCCCGGTCGCCCGCGAGGAACTCGACCATGTCGTCGCCGCCAACGACAAGCAGCGCTTCGCGATCGAAGGCCCCCGGATCCGCGCCAGCCAGGGCCACAGCATCGACGTCGAACTCGGACTGCCGCCGGCGACCCCGCCGCCGTACCTCTACCACGGGACTGTGGCACGGAACCTGGACGCGATCCGGACGGCGGGTCTCCGTCCGATGAGCAGGCACGATGTGCATCTGTCGGCCGACCGCGAGACCGCGACCCGGGTCGGCGCCCGGCGCGGCCGCCCGGTCGTGCTGTCGGTCGACGCGGGCGCGATGCACCGGGCCGGCCATGTCTTCCACATCAGTGCGAACGGGGTGTGGCTGACGAAGGCGGTACCGCCGGAATACCTGCGGTTCCCCGAGCCGCACTGACCCTCTGCACATCGCTGGTACGGACCAAGCCCTTCCGAAGAGGGGGCCGCCTCCTCACGGTGTGGCTGAGCGGCCGCATACGGTGACCGTTTCGTCCGTTGTCAGTGAGTCCCCTTAGTCTCGGACGCATGAGTCTGCGTCTGAGCACCGTGATCCTGCCGTACCGTCGCTGGAGCGAGGGCGGTCGTGCCGCGTGGACGCGGGCCGAGGAGCTGGGCTTCCACACCGCGTACACCTACGACCACCTGTCGTGGCGCAGTTTCCGGGACGGCCCGTGGTTCGGTGCGATTCCGACGCTGACCGCCGCCGCGTCCGTCACGGACCGGGTGCGTCTGGGCACGCTCGTCACCTCGCCGAACTTCCGGCATCCGGTGACGCTCGCCAAGGAGCTGATCTCCCTGGACGACATCTCCGGCGGCCGGGTGACGCTCGGTATCGGTGCCGGCGGGACCGGCTTCGACGCCACCGTGCTGGGCCGGGAGCCGTGGACCGCACGCGAGCGCGCCGACCGGTTCGCCGAGTTCGTGCCGCTGCTCGACAGGCTGCTGAGCGAGGACTCCGTCACGTACGAGGGCGAGTTCTACTCGGCCCACGAGGCGCGCAACATCCCAGGCTGTGTGCAGCGGCCCCGGCTGCCCTTCGCGGTCGCGGCCACCGGCCCGCGCGGGCTGAAGCTGACCGCGCGGTACGGACAGGCGTGGGTGACCACCGGCGACCCGAAGCTGTACGAGAACGGCACGCCGGAGCAGTCCGTCGAGGCGCTGCGCGGTCAGACGGTGAAGCTCGGCGAGGCCTGTGCGGCGGTCGGCCGGGACGCGTCTGAGCTGGACAAGGTCCTGCTCACGGGGTTCACCCCGGACCGCGCCCGTCCGCTGGAGTCCCTGGACGCCTTCGTGGACTTCGCCGGCCGTCACCAGGAGCTGGGCTTCACCGAGCTGGTGATCCACTGGCCCATCCCCGACTCGGACTTCGCGGCCGACGAGAAGGTCTTCGAGCAGATCGCCATGGAGGCCCCGGCCCAGCTGGCCTGAGGCCGGCGGCAGGATTCGGGTGCCACTGGGCAGGAGTCCGAGGGGTGCTGGGCAGGGCCCGGGGATGCTTCGGGAGTCATCTGTGTCTCATCTGTGCGCAGCATCGCACTTGCGTGCGGGCATATGCGTGAGAATGGCTCGGTGACCTCAGCGACCCGACAGCCCGAGACCTCCGCCTTCGCGACCCCACCCCGGCTGATCGCCACCGATCTCGACGGCACCCTGCTGCGCGACGACAAGTCGGTCTCCCCGAGGACGGTCGCCGCGCTGGCCGCCGCCGAGGAGGCAGGCGTCGAGGTCTTCTTCGTCACGGGCCGCCCTGCCCGCTGGATGGACGTCGTCAGCGACCACGTCCACGGCCACGGCCTGGCGATCTGCGGCAACGGCGCGGCCGTGGTCGACCTGCACGGCGGCCCCGGCGCCCACCGCTTCGTGAAGGTGCGCGAGCTGGCCAGGGAGAACGCGCTGGACGCCGTACGGCTGCTGCGCGACGCCGCGCCCGGCACGGTGTACGCGATCGAGCAGACGTACGGCTTCCACCAGGAGCCGGCCTATCCCAAGCTGCATCTGGAGACACCGGACCATCTGCTGTCCGCGGAGGAGATCCTCGCGGTCGACGGTCCGAGCGCCGGCGAGCCCGTGCTCAAGATCCTCGCCTACCACCCCGACCTCGACCCCGACGCGTTCCTCACCCTCGCCCGCCTCGCCTTCGGCGACCGCGCCAACGTCACCCGCTCCAGCCCGAGCGCCCTGCTGGAGATCAGCGGTCCGGGGGTCTCCAAGGCCAGCACGCTGGCCCTGGAGTGCGCCGAGCGCGGCATCTCGCACGAGGAGGTCGTGGCCTTCGGCGACATGCCCAACGACGTCGAGATGCTGACCTGGGCCGGGCAGTCGTACGCCATGGGCAACGCCCACCCCGACGTCATCGCCGCCGCCTCCGGCCGCACGGTCGCCAACAACGACGACGGCGTGGCGGTCGTGATCGAGCAGCTGCTGGCCGCGCGCCTCTAAAGGCTGCCGGACTCGGTACCGCGCTCGCCGCCGCTTCCAGCACGGCGCCTGCAGCCGCTTGCTGTCCGGCACGGCTCTCCGATTCCAGTTCAGTACGGCGTTCCTGCCGCCGCTTGCTGTCCGGCACGGGCTTTCCGTTTCCGGTCCAGTACGGCGCCTGCCAGACCACCGTCGTCCCGCCCGCCGTCCGGGCCGACGCCGGGTCCGTGCCGGCTGTCGCCGCCCAGCGACTCCGCGCGCCGCTTGCGTTCCTGAGCCGCTGCGGCGGCCGCCTTCGGGGACGCCGACCCCGTCGTCGGCGTCCAGGCTCCCCCGCCAGGCCCTAAGGCGCCCCCACCAGGCCTTGAGGTTCTCCCAACAGCGACTCCGCCGCCGCCTCCCGCTCCGCCATCCCCCGCAACGGTCCCGCCACGGCGGCCAGCTCCGCGTACGGCCCGCGCTGCACCACCCGGCCCTCGTCGAGCACGATTACCTCGTCCACGGCCTCCAGGCCTGCCAGCCGGTGGGTGATGAGCACCGTCGTACGGCCCTCGGTGGCGGCCAGCAGATCCGCGGTGAGCGCGTCCGCCGTGGGCAGGTCGAGATGCTCGGCGGGCTCGTCCAGGACGAGGACCGGAAAGTCCGCCAGCAGCGCCCGGGCGAGCGCCAGCCGCTGCCGCTGCCCGCCGGACAACCGAGCCCCGTGCTCGCCGACGAGGGTGTCCAGCCCGTCGGGCAGCCCGTCCACCCAGGCCAGCAGCCGGGCCCGGCCCAGCGCGTCCCGCAGGTCCTTCTCGGTGGCGTCCTTACGGGCGAGCAGCAGGTTCTCCCGTACGGAACTGTCGAAGAGGTGGGCGTCCTGGGCGCACAGCCCGACGAGCCGGCGCACGTCGTCGCTGTCCATGCCGTACGCGTCCACGCCGGCGAGCGTGTAGGAGCCCGCGTCCGGGTCGAGGAACCGCAGCAGGACCTGGGCGAGGGTCGTCTTGCCCGAGCCGGAGGGACCGACCACGGCGACTCGGCGCCCCTCGTGGAGGGTGAGGTCGAGCCCGGTGATCGCGTCCCGACGCTGGCCCTCGTGGCGGGCGGACAGGCCCTTCAGCACGACGGGGAAGGGCGTGACGGGCGCCTGGCGCGGCCGCTCGGGTTCCCTCACCGGCTCGGGCGCGTCCAGCACTTCGTAGATGCGTTCGGCGCTCTTGCGCACCCGCTGCCGGTGCCGCACGGCGAGCGGCAGCCCCAGTACGGCCTCGAAGGCGGCCAGTGGAGTGAGTACGACGACCGCCATCGCCACCCCGTTCAGCCGGCCGTCGGCGACCCCCTGGGCGCCCAGCAGCGCCGTGGCTGCGACGGTCAGGCCCGTCAGCAGAGCGGTCAGTCCGTCACCGAGCGCGGTGGCGGTGGCGGCCCGCGAGGCGATCCGGGTGAGCGTGCCGTCGGCCCGCCGGGCCTCGTCGCTACGGGCGGGCAGCGCGCCTGCGACGGTCAGCTCGGCGGTGCCGGTGAGCAGGTCGGTCACCCGGGTCGCGAGCAAGCCGCGGGCGGGCGCCAGCCGCTGCTCGGCGTGCCGGGCCACGGCGGAGGTCACCAGCGGAACACCGACACCGGCGGCCAACAGCCCGACGGCCAGGGCGGCCCCCGCCTCGGGCAACAGCCAGGCCGTGAACCCCACGGCCCCGGCGGACACGGCCACCGCGACGCCGGCGGGCAGCAGCCACCGCAGCCAGTAGTCCTGCATGGTGTCCACGTCGGCGACCAGCCGGCTGAGCAGATCCCCGCGCCTGGTCGCCCGGAGCCCGGCAGGTGCGAGCCGCTCAAGCCGCCGATACACGGCGACCCGGGTGTCGGCCAGCATCCGCAGCACGGCGTCGTGCGACACAAGCCGCTCGCTGTACCGGAACACGGCCCGACCGATCCCGAAGGCCCGCGTGGCCGTCACGGCGACCATCAGATACAGCACCGGCGGCTGCTGCGAGGCCCGCGAGATCAGCCACCCGGAGGTCGCCATCAGCCCGACGGCGCTGCCGAGCGCGAGAGCCCCGAGCAGGAGAGCCAGCAACAATCGTCCTCGCCGGGCCCCAGAGGCCGCCCGAACCCGAGCCAGAACACGCTGGCGACGCACGGCCGCAGACTCCACAGGGCCACGTGCAGACAGACCGGGCTGCTCCACCGAGCCACTCCCCGACCGACCGAGCTCCTCGCTCACCTCTTGACCAAGTCGGGTGATGGGTGGGTGAAGGCGCTGGGAATCCAGGGGGCGGAGCCCACTGGGGGCCTCGCTGCCGGAGAGCCTCACCACCCGGTCCGCCGCCGAGAGCAACGCCGGCCGGTGCACCACCAGCAACACCGTCCGCCCCGCGGCAAGCCGCCGTACCGCCGCCACGACCTCCGCCTCGGTCGCCCCGTCCAGCGCAGCCGTCGGCTCATCGAGCAACAGCACAGGCCGGTCAGCCAGGAAGGCCCGCGCCAGCGCCAGACGCTGCCGCTGCCCGGCGGACAGTCCGGCCCCGTCCTCGCCGAGCACGGTCCCGGCGCCCTCCGGCAACGCGTCCACGAACTCCAGCGCCCCCGCGTCCCCCAACGCCCGTCGTACCGCGTCGTCGTCCGCGGCGGGACGCGCGAGCCGTACGTTCTCGGCGATCGTTCCGGCGTACAGATGCGGCCGCTGCGGCACCCACGCGATCCGCGACCGCCACGCCTCCAGATCCACCTCACCCAGCTCGGCTCCCCCGATCAGCAGCCGGCCCGCCACCGGCTGCACGAACCCCAGCAGCACGTTCAGCAGCGTCGACTTGCCCACTCCACTCGGGCCGACCAGCGCGACGGTCTCGCCGGGTTCCACGGTGAACGACACATCGGTCACCGCGTCCGCCGAACGACCCGGATAGCGGACAGTCACTCCCTCGAAGGCCAGAGAAGCCTCAGAAGGGACGTGCCCCGTCCCGGACAGCGGCACCGGCGTCTCCAGCACCGCGAAGATCTCCTCCGCCGCCGCGAGCCCCTCCGCCGCCGCGTGGAACTGGGCACCCACCTGCCGCAGCGGGAGGTATGCCTCGGGCGCCAGCACCAGGATGACCAGCCCGATGTAGAGGTCCATGTCGCCGTGTACCAGCCGCATACCGATGGTCACGGCGACCAGCGCCACCGACAGCGTGGCGAGCAGTTCCAGTGCGAAGGAGGAGAGGAAGGCGATCCGCAGGGTGCGCATGGTCGCCTGCCGGTACTCACCGGTGATCCGGCGGATGGACTCGGCCTGCGCCTTGGCCCGCCCGAACACCTTCAGCGTGGGTAGCCCGGCGACCACATCCAGGAAGTGGCCGGACAGCCGGGACAGCAGCCGCCACTGACGCTCCGTACGGGACTGCGTGGCCCAGCCGATCAACACCATGAAGAGCGGGATGAGGGGCAGGGTCCCGACGATGATCGCCGCGGAGACCCAGTCCTCGGTGACGATCCGGGCCAGCACCGCGACCGGTACGACCACCGCGAGCCCCAACTGGGGCAGGTAGCGGGAGAAGTAGTCGTCGAGGGCGTCGACTCCGCGCGTGGCGAGGGTGACCAGCGCCCCGGTCCGCTGACCGCTCAGCCAGCCGGGACCGAGTGCTACAGCACGGCCGAGAAGCCGCCCCCGCAGTTCCGACTTGACCGCCGCGCTCGCCCGGTGCGCGGCCAGCTCGGTCAGCCAGGAGACCAGCGCCCTGCCGATGGCGACGGCCACCAACAGCAGCAGGGGAGTGCGGAGTTCGGATACCGAGTCGCCGTGCTGGAAGGCGCCGACCACCACTTCGGCGATGAGCATCGCCTGGGCGATGACCAGCCCGGCGCCGAGGGCACCCAGACCGACCACCGCCACCAGGAAGAGGCGGGTGGCACGGGCGTAGCGGAGGAGACGTGGGTCGATTGGTTTCACGTGAAACATGCCCCTTCGGTCCCAAGAGGGTGTTTCACGTGAAACACCCTCTCTTCGGACTCAGTGCGCGGCTTCGGCTGCGATGTGCTGCGTACCGATCCGCTTGCGGAACACCCAGTACGTCCACCCCTGGTAGAGCATGACGATCGGCGTGGCGATCGCCGCGAGCCACGTCATGATCTTCAGGGTGTACGGGCTCGACGAGGCGTTGGTGACCGTGAGGTTCCAGTCCGCGTTGAGCGACGACGGCATGACGTTCGGGAAGAGCGACAGGAAGAGCATCGCCACGGTGGCCACGATGGTGATGCCGGACAGAGCGAACGCCCATCCCTCACGGCCCCGCAAGTTGGCACCGAGGGCGGCGACCAGCGCGACGACCGCCACGACCAGGGCCACCAGACTCTTGCCGTCACCGCTGTCGACCTGGGTCCACAGCAGGAAGACCAGCGCCAGCGCGGCGACGAGCAGACCGGCCTTGCTCGCCAGCTTCCGCGCCCGTACCCGGATGTCACCGACGGTCTTGAGCGCGGTGAACACCGCCCCGTGGAAGGTGAACAGGGTCAGCGTCACCAGTCCGCCGAGCAGGGCGTACGGGTTGAGCAGGTCCCAGACGTTGCCGACGTAGTTGAAGTTCTGGTCGATCTTCACGCCCCGCACGATGTTCCCGAAGGCCACGCCCCACAGGAACGCCGGGATGAGCGAGGTCCAGAAGATCGCGGTCTCCCAGTTGCGCTGCCAGTTCTCCTCGGGCCGCTTCGCCCGGTACTCGAAGGCGACACCCCGGATGATCAGGCAGACCAGGATGACCAGCAGGGGCAGGTAGAAGCCGGAGAAGAGCGTGGCGTACCACTCGGGGAAGGCGGCGAAGGTCGCGCCGCCCGCGGTGAGCAGCCACACCTCGTTGCCGTCCCAGACCGGGCCGATCGTGTTGATCAGCACCCGCTTCTCCATCCGGTCGCGGGCGAGCAGCTTGGTGAGGATGCCGACCCCGAAGTCGAAGCCCTCCAGGAAGAAGTAGCCGGTCCACAGGACGGCGATCAGGACGAACCAGACGTCGTGAAGTTCCATGACTGCGTCTCCCTCGACCTAGTACGAGAAGGCCATCGGCTTGTCGGCGTCACGGGCCTCGCCGCCGATCTTCGTGGGCGGGTTGAGGTCGTCCTCGGTGAGCTCGGGCGGCCCGGCCTTGATGTACTTCACGAGCAGCTTGACCTCGATGACGGCGAGGACGGCGTAGAGCGCGGTGAAGGTGATCATCGAGATGAGGATCTCGGCCTGGGAGACACCGGGGGAGACGGCGTGACGGGTCTGCAGGACGCCGTAGACGACCCACGGCTGCCGGCCCATCTCGGTGAAGATCCAGCCCCAGGAGCTGGCTATCAGCGGGAAGCCCAGCGTCCAGATCGCCACCAGCCAGTACAGCCTGCCGAGCTTCGGGCTCAGGGCCTTGTTCTTGAAGAGGACCAGATGCGGCACCTCGTCCTCGCCGACCCGCAGATGCTGCGGCAGCATGAACTTCTTGCGGGTCAGCCAGAGTCCGACCAGGCCGATGGCGAAGGACGCCATGCCGAAGCCGATCATCCAGCGGAACGCCCAGAAGGTGACGGGGATGATCGGGCGGTAGTCGCCCGGACCGTATTTCTGCTGCTCGGCCTTGTTGGTGTCGTTGATGCCGGGGACGTACGAGTTGAAGTCGTCGTCGGCGAGGAACGACAGGATGCCGGGGACCGACAGCTCGACGCTGTTGTGGCCCTTGCTCACGTCGCCGTAGGCGAAGACCGAGAACGGTGCCGAGTTCTGGCCGTCCCACAGGGCCTCGGCGGCGGCCATCTTCATCGGCTGCTGCTTGAACATGACCTTGCCGAGGGTGTCACCGCTGATCGCGGTGAGCAGGCCGGCGATGACGACGGTGACCAGGCCCAGCCGCAGCGAGGTCTTCATCACGATGATGTGCTTCCTGCGGAACAGGTGGAAGGCGGCGATGCCGACCATGAAGGCGCCGCCGGTCAGGAAGGACGCGGTCAGCGTGTGGAAGGCCTGGGCCAGTGCGGTGTTCTGGGTCAGGACGGCCCAGAAGTCCGTCAGCTCGGCGCGTCCCTTCGCCTTGTCGATCTTGTAGCCGACGGGATGCTGCATCCAGGAGTTGGCCGCGAGGATGAAGTAGGCGGACAGGATCGTGCCGATGGAGACCATCCAGATACAGGCCAGATGGATCTTCTTGGGCAGCTTGTCCCAACCGAAGATCCACAGTCCTATGAAGGTGGACTCGAAGAAGAACGCGATCAGCGCCTCGAAGGCGAGCGGGGCGCCGAAGATGTCACCGACGAACCGCGAGTAGTCCGACCAGTTCATGCCGAACTGGAACTCCTGCACGATGCCGGTGACGACGCCCATCGCGATGTTGATCAGGAAGAGCTTGCCCCAGAACTTGGTCGCCCTGAGGTACTTCTCCTTCTCCGTGCGCACCCAGGCGGTCTGCAGACCGGCCGTGAGGGCGGCCAGCGAGATCGTCAGCGGGACGAACAGGAAGTGGTAGACGGTGGTGATGCCGAACTGCCAACGCGCCAATGTCTCCGGCGCCAGGGCCAGGTCCACGTCGTCAGTCTCCTTACGTCGCCGTGATGAAGCGGCAGTTTGCCCCCTTTGTCGCGTACATCACGGACCAAACGGGGGGCGCTTGTGAATGCATTCACATTCACAAGCCATTATGACGCACCGATTTTCGACGTAGGCAGGGGGGTCCTGTCTTCTCCGTCACGTCGCCCACGGCCCTCGGTTTCACGTGAAACCCATACGACAACGGGGCCGCCTCAACGGCGACCCCGTACCCGTGGAACTGGCCGACTGCTGGAGCTCCTTGCGGCTAGAGCTCCTTACGGAAGTTCTCCGCCGCCTTCAGGAAGATGTCGTTGGCCTCGGTCTCCCCGACCGTCACCCGGACGCCCTCGCCCGGGAACGGCCGGATGACCGCGCCGTGCTCCTCGCAGAGCTGCGCGAAGGCCGTCGTACGCTCCCCCAGCCGCAGCCACACGAAGTTGGCCTGGGTCTCGGGCACCGTCCAGCCCTGAGCGCGGAGCGACCCGACCACGCGCTGCCGCTCGCACACCAGCGAGCCGACCCGGCCAAGCAGCTCGTCCTCCGCCCGCAGCGAGGCGATCGCCGCCTCCTGGGCGAGCTGGCTCACGCCGAACGGCACCGCCGTCTTGCGCAGCGCCGCCGCCACCGGCTCATGGGCGATCGCGAAGCCGACGCGCAGTCCGGCGAGGCCGTACGCCTTGGAGAAGGTCCGCAGGACACAGACGTTCGGCCGTTCCCGGTAGATCTCGACGCCGTCGGGCACCTCGGGGTCGCGGATGAACTCCCGGTAGGCCTCGTCAAGGACCACCAGCACATCACCCGGCACACGGTCCAGGAACCGCTCCAGCTCGGCCCGCTTCACGACCGTGCCCGTCGGGTTGTTGGGGTTGCAGACGAAGATCAGCCGGGTGCGGTCGGTGATAGCGTCGGCCATCGCGTCCAGGTCGTGCACATCGCCGGGCGTGAGCGGCACCTGGACCGGGCGGGCACCGCTGATCTGCGTGATGATCGGGTACGCCTCGAAGGACCGCCAGGCGTAGATCACCTCGTCGCCGGCGCCGCTGGTGGCCTGGACCAGCTGCTGGGCCACGCCGACCGAGCCGGTGCCGGTGGCCAGATGGCCGAGCGGGACGCCGAAGCGGTCCGACAGCTCGTTCATCAGCCCCGTGCACGCCATGTCCGGGTAGCGGTTGAAGGCGGCAGCGGCCGTGGTCACGGACTCCATCACGCCGGGCAGCGGAGGGTACGGGTTCTCGTTGGAGGAGAGCTTGTAGGCGACGGGGCCGTCGGCCGCGGCAGGCTTGCCCGGCTTGTAGGTGGGGATACCCTCCAGCTCGGCGCGCAGCTTGGGGCTCGTCTCGCTCACCGCAGTCCTCCTCGCGACCACCGGCGGACCGTCCGCGCCGCCGGCATCCAATACTGCTCACCTTATGAGGATTCGGCCCCGCTGCGTACAGCGGCGGAGCGAGCAAGCAGCCGAGGATCTGACCTCATCCGTCCCACCGGCATCACGGGCATCACCGCACGAAGGCGCATTTTTCGGGGGCGCGCCCTACATATATCTACGCGCCGGTGGCTCGCGCCGTGGCGCGCATCACCCGTGAAGGTGAGTTGAGACCTCTTCGAGACATCGGGCAGTCGGCAGGCCCATGCGTGCCGACAAGTCACGTCTCACCATTGGATCGTTCAACTGACTTTGTTTCTAATGTAGTTGACCCAATTTGACCTTGCAGAAACGTGCCTGTCAACGCGTGCATATGCGTCCGCACTACCCCACCGCATGAGCCCTACTATCGGCTCGCCATGACAGCAGCAGGGAAGCACCAGGTGAGCCGCGCGGAAACCTCTCGGCGAGGCAGCCGGCCGGGCCGGGCGGGCATCAGAGACGTGGCCGCCGCCGCCGGAGTCTCCATCACGACCGTATCCGACGCCCTGAACGGCAAGGGCCGGCTCCCGGATGCCACCCGGCGCCACGTTCGCGAGGTAGCCGACCGGCTGGGGTACCGCCCCTCGGCCGCCGCCCGCACCCTCCGTACCGGCAAGTCGGGACTGATCGGCCTGACCGTGACGACGTACGGGGATGAACCTTTCACCTTCACCGAGTTCGCGTACTTCGCCGAGATGGCACGGGCCGCCACCTCGGCAGCGCTCGCCCGCGGCTACGCCCTGGTGATCCTGCCCGCGACCTCGCGCCACGACGTGTGGTCGAACGTCGCCCTGGACGGCACGGTCGTCATCGACCCCTCCGATCAGGACCCGGTGGTCAGTGAGCTGGTCCGGCAGGGGCTGCCGGTGGTCTCCGACGGCCGCCCGGCCGGCTCGCTCCCGGTCACCGCCTGGGTGGACAACGACCACGAAGCCGCCGTCCTCGGCATCCTCGACCATCTCGCCGACGCGGGCGCCCGCCGGATCGGCCTGCTCACCGGCACCACGACGGACACGTACACCCATCTGTCCACCACCGCCTACCTGCGATGGTGCGAACGCGTCGGCCAGGACCCGGTCTACGAGGCCTACCCGGCGCACGACCCTTGCGCGGGCGCCGTCGCCGCCGACCGGCTGCTGGCCCGCCCGGACCGCCCCGACGCCGTATACGGCCTCTTCGACCCCAACGGCACCGACCTGCTCGCCGCCGCCCGCCGCTACGGGCTGCGCGTCCCCGACGACCTGCTGCTGGTGTGCTGCAGTGAGTCGACCGTCTACGCCAACACCGAGCCGCCCATCACCACACTCTCCCTGAAGCCGCGCCGTATCGGCACGGCGGTGGTACAGCTCCTCATCGACGCGATCGAGGGGGTGGAGTCGGACCGGCCGGTCGAGCAGGTGATACCGACCGAACTGATCGTGCGTACCTCGTCCCAGCGACGCCCGCAGCGCACCACGGTCAGCCCGCCGCGGGCACCGGAGGAGGAGTAGCACGGACGGCCCGTACGCACACACGGCCACCCCATGTGAACGTATGGACGGCCCATACGCACACGGAGGCGGCCGACGCGCCTGCCCGGCGCCGTCGAAAGACAGCCGGCAGGTTGACGGCGGGTGGTCGAACCCCTGCCCAACCGGGGCGAAAGCCACGCTGAACTGGAGTCCTGCTCCGATTCACCACCCCTGGGTCATCACACGGCGCGACGGGCATTCCTATGATGGGGCCACGACACCGCGGGCCGCTGCGACCAGGCAGTCCGAAGCGGTGCAGATGCGGCGCGATGGTGGAGGGGTCTGATGACTCAGGGGGCCGGTCAGGGACCCGAGGCGGAACGGACAGCGACGTTGCGCGACTTCCGGGTGCCCGCGTACGTCAACGAGACCGGTCCGTACGTCCAGAGCACCCACCCCGGCGACCTCGCCCCGCCGCTCGACGAGCCGTACCCCGACGGATATCCCGAGGGGTACACGCCCACCCAGCGCGACCTGCCCGTCATCAACCGCGGCGACACGCTCCAGATGCCCGTCGACCCGGCCGCCGCCCCGGCCGCCCAGCTCGCGGCCGGTCCCGGCCCGCTCTACGTCGTCGGAGACGTGCACGGCTACTTCGACGAGCTGGTCGCCGCGCTCCGGGAGCAGGGGCTGATCGACGAGGACGGGCAGTGGTGTGCGGGCACCGCCCGGCTCTGGTTCCTGGGCGACTTCACCGACCGGGGTCCCGACGGCATCGGCGTCATCGACCTGGTGATGCGGCTGTCCGCCGAGGCGGCCGCGGCCGGCGGCTACTGCAAGGCCCTCATGGGCAACCACGAGCTGCTGCTGCTCGGCGCCAAGCGGTTCGGCGACACCCCCGTCAACTCCGGCGCGGGCACCGCCACCTTCCAGGCAGCCTGGCTGCTCAACGGCGGGCAGAAGACCGACATGGACCGGCTCCAGGACCACCACCTCCAGTGGATGGCCCGCCTCGACGCGATCGAGGAGGTCGACGGCTATCTGCTCGTCCACTCCGACACCACCGCCTACCTCGACTACGGCGACTCGATCGAGGCGGTCAACGACACGATCCGCGAGACGATCACCCGAAACGACGCGGACGAGGTCTGGGACCTGTTCCGTAAGTTCACCAAGCGCTTCTCCTTCCGCGACGAGGGGGGTGCAGACGCCGTCCGTTCCCTTCTCGATACGTACGGCGGCACCCGCATCGTTCACGGACACAGCCCGATTCCCTATCTGCTGGGGGAAGTCGGCTCCGAGGACGGTGAGGAGAACACCGGCCCCGTGGTGGAGGGACCGCACGTCTACGCGGACGGGCTCGCCATCGCCATGGACGGCGGAGTGACCATGGCCGGAAAGCTGCTGGTCAGGCAACTTCCGCTGGACGCCTGAGCGTTCGGCACGCTGTTCTGTCCCCCGATGTCACACGCGGGCCATCCCCAATTTCCGGCAACCCCCTGTCACCGCGTGCCTTAACGGCTCTACCATCGGTTTATCCGTAGCAGGCTCCCCTCCGTTTCTGCCCGACGGCTCGCCGGCGTGCGAGCCCCAAGCCCTACGGAGCATCGGGGGATGCACATGAACAGCGTTCCGCAGCACCTGCACAGCGAGGACCGCCAGGAATACGAGCGGATCCTCGATGAGGCGCTGCGCTCCGCCCCTCACCGTCCCGAACTGGCCGGTGTCGGCCAGCGTTTGAACACCGAACAGCTGCGCACCATGGCGCTCAACGCCACCGCACTGATAGCGGCGGCCGCGGCGACCGAGTACCAGCACTATGTGAAGGTCCGCGAGGAACTGCGCAATCCGGCGCGGTCCACCCCGGCCACCGTCCAGGAGTCCGACTCGGCAGAGTCGGCCACGGGCGGTGCGATGGGGCTCGCCACCACCCTCGGCGAGGCCGCCGAGACCACGGGCGCCGGCGGCTTCGCCGTCGCCCTGGTCCTGGCGCCCGTGCTCGCCGGTACCGCCGCCGCGATCTTCCTGCTCGTCGGCTACGTCCTGAAGATGCTGGACCCGGCCCCGGCGTTCGCCCAGACCATGCTCACCGCCGGCTGGGTCTTCGGCGTGGTGACCGCGGCCGCCATCCTCATGGCCGGCGCGGGGCTGCTTCTCACCGCACTGCGCAACAGCCCCTCACTGGAGGCCGGAGCCTACGGCGAACCCGGTGGGGAGGTGGCCAAGGCAAGGGATGCCTGGCGGGACGCCCTGCTGGAACGCGGCATCCTGCCCTTCCTGCGGGAAGCGCTGGCCACCGAACCCGGCACAGCCGGACTGCGCCGTACGACCCCGTCGGGCCCGGGCAACCGGATGCCGCGCCTCGGCTACGACCGCCCTGGTTTCAGCACCGACGACCGCACCGCACCGGCCCCCCGCCCGAGCTTCACCAGCCCGGACTACACCAGCCCGGACTTCGGAGGCCCGGAACACCAGCCGGAATAACCCGGCTTGCGCCCCCGCCCGGGGGCGCAAGCCGGACACCCGGTGTCTAAGAGACAGAGCCGGGGAGCCGGGCGGAGCGCTCGTCGAACTCCTCCCGTGCCGCCCGGACGGCGGCGCTGTTCGCCTGCGCCCCGTCGGTGATGGCCTTCACCTGTGTGGGGTTACGACTCCTCTGCCAGTGGCAGGTACACCCTGTTCCCGCTCGCCGCGAACTCCTTCGACTTCTGCAGCATCCCCTCCGCGACCTCCTCCGGAGACGCCCCCTCAGCCGCAGCACCACCGAACCGCTCTGTGATGCTTTGGCTAATCTTCATCGAGCAGAACTTCGGCCCGCACATCGAGCAGAAGTGGGCCGTCTTCGCCGGCTCGGCCGGAAGCGTCTCGTCGTGGAACTCGCGGGCCGTGTCCGGGTCGAGGGCGAGGTTGAACTGGTCCTCCCACCGGAACTCGAAGCGGGCGTCGGACAGCGCGTCGTCCCACTCCTGCGCGCCCGGGTGGCCCTTGGCGAGGTCGGCCGCATGGGCGGCGATCTTGTAGGTGATCACGCCGGTCTTGACGTCGTCCCGGTTGGGCAGGCCCAGGTGCTCCTTTGGGGTGACGTAGCACAGCATCGCCGTCCCCCACCAAGCGATCATCGCGGCGCCGATGCCGGAGGTGATGTGGTCGTACGCCGGTGCGACGTCCGTGGTCAGCGGGCCGAGCGTATAGAACGGAGCTTCATCGCAGATCTCCTGCTGAAGGTCGATGTTCTCCTTGATCTTGTGCATCGGGACATGGCCCGGGCCCTCGATCATCGTCTGTACATGGAAACGCTTGGCGATCCGGTTGAGTTCCCCGAGCGTGCGCAACTCCGCGAACTGAGCCTCGTCGTTGGCGTCCGCGATGGAGCCGGGGCGCAGGCCGTCACCCAGCGAGTACGTGACGTCGTAGGCGGCGAGGATCTCGCAGAGTTCCTCGAAGTTCTCGTACAGGAACGATTCCTTGTGGTGTGCGAGGCACCAGGCCGCCATGATCGAGCCGCCGCGCGAGACGATGCCGGTCTTGCGGTTGGCGGTGAGCGGCACGTACGGCAGGCGTACACCCGCGTGGACGGTCATGTAGTCCACACCCTGCTCGGCCTGTTCGATGACCGTGTCCTTGTAGATCTCCCAGGTCAGCTCCTCGGCCCTGCCGTCAACCTTCTCCAGGGCCTGGTAGAGCGGAACGGTGCCGATGGGGACGGGGGAGTTGCGCAGCACCCACTCGCGGGTGGTGTGGATGTTGCGCCCGGTGGACAGATCCATGACCGTGTCGGCGCCCCAGCGGGTAGCCCAGGTCATCTTCTCCACCTCCTCCTCGATGGAGGAGGTCACCGCGGAGTTGCCGATGTTGGCGTTGACCTTCACCAGGAACCGCTTGCCGATGATCATCGGCTCGATCTCCGGGTGGTTGACGTTGGCCGGTAGCACGGCCCGTCCCGCCGCGATCTCCTCACGGACGATCTCGGCAGAGACGTTTTCACGGATGGCCACGTACTCCATCTCCGGGGTGATCTCGCCCCTGAGGGCATACGCCAGCTGGGTGACCGCCTCACCGTCCCGGCTGCGGCGTGGCTGGCGCGGGCGGCCCGGGAAGACCGCGTCCAGGTTGCGCAGCCCGCCACGCGGCGAGGTGTGCTTGAGCCCGTCGTCCTCGGGACGGACGGGACGGCCCGCGTACTCGGCGGTGTCACCGCGGGCGATGATCCAGTTCTCCCGCAGTGGAGGCAGGCCCCTGCGGACGTCGGTCTCGACGGTCGGATCGGTGTACGGGCCGGAGGTGTCGTAGAGCGTGACCGACTGCCCATTGGTGAGATGCACCTGACGGACCGGCACCCGGAGGTCGGGGCGCGAGCCCTCGACATACCCCTTGTGCCAGCCGATGGACTTCCCGGCCTCCTGGGACGGTTCGCCCGCGATGGGCTGTTCGTCCTGACTGAAGGCAGGCGTGCGTGCGTCCTTGTTGGTCATTTGACCTACTCCCTACGCCGGCATTACCCGGTAACAGGTTCGGCGGTCGACGCAGCGGCTTCCGTTGGGCGGCGCTTCATGTGAAACATCACTCGTTCCACGTGAAACATCGCGAATACGGAGGTCAGCGCCCTCTCAGCCCGGTGCTCCGAGCTCCCGCGTGTGCAAAGGTGCCTCCACGCTAGCGTCAATTCGGGCGCGGTGAACAGAGGGCCCCTGCCCTTCTTGCGATGATCGGGCGGTGACCACGACACAGCAGCCCCCCTACCCGCCCCCCGAGCCGAGGCGCGGCAACAGCACCGCCCAGGGTGGCGGAACCGGCCACGGGGGCCATGGTGCCGGTGACGGACACGACCACGGACAGGGTCGGCACTACGACCAGAAGCCTGCCCACAGTCGCGACAACGGCCATGCCCACGGGCACCCGCCCGCTCAGGGACCCGGTCAGGGCGGCTCCGGTGCAGGCGGCGGGCACGGTCACTCGCACAGCCACAGCCACGGACCCGCCGCGCCGGTCTCCAAGCACCTGCGCAAGGTCATCGCGGCCATCCTCATCCCCTTCACCGCCGCCGTCATCGCCGGCCTCGTGATCCTGTGGCCCGGCGGCGCACCACCCCACGAACGCACCGGCGTCGGCTTCGACCGCCAGACCCAAGCCGCCACCGTCAGCAAAGTCGACTCCGTCAGCTG